>NZ_JBALPC010000075.1:9380-15603 GCF_036965225.1 Bacillus sp. JJ1474
ATGCCGTTAATTTCTTTAATGCATTTTCTTCAGCTGGAATTCTAATCGCCAAAATGATGATATTCATTATAGTAAAGAGCGCCGTTGTTATATAGGCTTCAAACATAAGTGGTATAATGAGAAATTCAGCAGAAACAATGATATAATTAGGATGTTTGAAGAAACGATACGGTCCCTTTCTAATGATCCTAGCATTAGGCAAAACAATAATTTTTGTATTCCAATATGGGCCTAGAGATTTAAGCGCCCAAATTCTCCCTGCTTGTGTAAGTAAAAATAATGGGAATAGGATGGGCCAATAGGAGGAAACTTCATGGCCAACAAAGCTTACCTCTAATATGTAGGAAACAAAAAACAAACTATGTACGGCTACAATGAAAGGATAATGTGATTGTCCAAACTCAAGCGCTCCTTGGCTTTTCATAAAGCGTTCGTTTTTCTTTGCAATTATTAATTCAACTATTCTCTGCAAAATAGTCACTGTAATAAAAATCGTAAAAAGCATTTGCTAATTCTCCCATCTCAGCAACAGCATTTCCGAACAAAATCCCGGTCCTAAAGCGGTTGCAAGACCGTATTCTCCCTTTTTCCCTATTTCCATAAACCTTTTTAATACATATAATATGGTCGTTGAAGACATATTTCCGTATTCTTTAAGAACCTCGAGAGAAATCCTTGTCATTTCCGGTTCGAAACCGATGGATTGAATATAGGCATCAATCACTTTTTTTCCGCCGGGATGTGCAATGAAATAGTTAATTTCATCTATCTCCATTCGTTCTTTCACCAAAAAGTCTAAAACAGCAGGCTTGAGCCAGCTTTCTATTATCGAGGGTATATCTTTCGAAAAAACAACATAAAGGCCTTTACTCTTTACTTCCCAGCCCATCACATCTAATGAATCCTGCATGAACGTTGATTGGGTACGAAGAATGGCGGGTACTGATTCAAGCTTCTGAAAGGTATTTCTATCAGCCTGATCCCCTGCAATGAGTGCACATGCAGCACCATCGGCAAAAAGAGAGGTGCCAATTAAGTTACTTTTCGAACGATCATTCATTTGAAAGGTTAAGCTGCATAATTCAATTGCAAGCACAATGACTTTTGCTTTTGGAAAAGCAAGGCAATATTCATATGCCCTCGACAATCCCGAAGCTCCGCCAGCACAACCTAATCCCCAAATGGGAATTCTCTTTGTATGTGGATGGAAGATAAGCCTGTTCATGATTCTTGCCTCAATACTTGGTGTAGAAATCCCAGTGCTCGAGATGAAAAAAATAGCATCAATTTCTTCGTACGCTATATCTCTGCTGAGGAAATCCTTACTCTTCAAACAATTTTCAATTGCTTCAACACCTAGCTCTACAGCGCATTCTATGTATGCTTGATTTCTTTCTTCAAATGTTTTCTCCTTTTTATACCATTCCATATCTTTCACAAAATGCCGTTTTTCAATTTGACCATTATGAAATGCCCTTAATAACCTTTCAATATTCGAAAAGGATTCGGAAAATAGATCTCTAGCAAATTCCATTACCTCTTCCTGATTGAGAGAATGGACAGGTATAGCTTCTGCAACAGAGACAATTGATGGCATATCGATCTCTCCTTCTTTATGCTTATCGTTAATTTTTCCCAATAAATGCATAATATTCATTTAACTTCACAGTTAGGGGCACAGAAGAAGCAAACATAGTGACATAACTAAAAAAAGCTCCCTCTGACTGAGGAAGCTAACGTTTTGAAGGAGTTGCTGTGCATCTATTATTATAAATTCTTTTTATTGAGGAAGCATCACCAAAACATTACCAAATGTGTTAATACAAAGAATATGTCGTTTAGATTATCAAGGAAATAAGTAACAGAATATAATTTTTTTCATCAATTTTTAACAATTTCTTTTTAATAAAATGTTAAAATAGGACTATTGATGTTCTTGGGGGAATGCTGTATGTCGATCACAAAAAGTGTAACTGATATTTTGAACGGAACAATTGAGGCTGTAAAATCGGTTGTGCCATTAGAGATTCATGTAGAAAAACCAGCCCTATTTACCCAGCCCTTCACTCAGCATTCCATAGGAGTCTTAATTGGGATGACAGGTGATGCAAGAGGACGAATTATCATCGATGGCGATGAATTGGTTTTTGGCAAGATTGGTGAAGCTATGTTTGGAATGGTGCTTGAAGGTGAAATGCTAGAATCCTTTGCTGGTGAGCTTGGTAATATGATTGCAGGAAGCATTTCAACCTATGTCTCACAGAGAGGATTTGAGATGGATATTACTCCCCCAACTGTTTTGGTCGGACAAACGAAGGTATATGGTTTCACTAAAGCCTTTCGCTTGCCAGTCACTATTCGTGATGCGGGAAGCTTGATGATTGTATTAATGGTAGAAGTCGGATAACACGTAATTAACGTACCCAGTTACTTTGGAGGTTAATCATTATTAGGGTTATTTTGTTTTTGGACTTCGATAATAATCTTTTTTTCTGCTAGCGCTCCACAAACTTTGCAAAACTCTTTCTTGTGATAGATAAGTCTGCAATGATCGCAATAATATTTTTCCATTCTTGATGTTCACATCCTGTAGAGTTTCGGTTAAACCATTATATTTACATAAATATGGATGTGTGAAAGTAAAAATACGTGGGAAATTAGGGAAATCCATTAAACAACAAAACCGCCCATCAGGCGGTTTCTTCTTTATGAAGCAAATCCTTATATGGATGTTGTTTCATTGCTTCATTCCACAACTTTTTCCTGTGCAAAAGTTACCTCCCCATTTTCCAGTGAGCTTACTATAGCTAGTGATTCTACACGATATTCATCTTTTCGAAGGATTTTGCCCCCATCCTGGAAACCTTTTTCAATGACAATTCCAATTCCAGCAATTTTAGCATTTGCTTGCTTAACCATATCAATAAGTCCCATTGCTGCCTGACCGTTTGCCAGGAAATCATCAATAATCAGTACGCGATCATCCGTATGTAAATATTTTGATGAAATAGAGATTTCATTCGATTCCTGCTTTGTAAATGAATAAACATTGGCAGTATATAGTTCATTTATTAAGGTTAATGATTTACGTTTTCTAGCAAAGATAACAGGTACGTTTAACTGTAAACCTGTCATGACTGATGGCGCGATTCCAGAAGATTCAAGTGTTAATATTTTTGTAATGCCTTCGTTACGGAAACGGCTGGCAAATTCATTTCCGATTTCATACATCAACAGAGGATCAATCTGGTGGTTCAGAAAAGCGTCTACCTTTAGCACAGTATCTGAAAGCACAATACCATCCTCTTTAATTTTGTTCTTTAATAACTCCATTATTCAGGTCCCCCTCGTAAATAAAAGATTCCGCTTAATTAAAGTACGAAAAAAACTCCTGAAAATCAATGTCCACATTATTATAATGTGTGAGGCAAAGATCTTCAGGCTTACACAATAAATCTATTCACTTCCTATTATAAACAGGAATAACTGATCTTCACAATTTCTTCACAATTCTCTTCCTTTTTATGTGATATACATCACTGTTTTATCAATTTTTCACTATTACCATAGTGATAAAGTAACGAATGAACAATTTGTGAACTCAGAAAAACCATCTAGATTCTCTTTAATAGTAGAGTATTATGAAATTGTAATCATTTACTTTTTCCAAATTTCCGAAAGGAGTGAAGAAAATGGCGAAACCAGAACTAAGTAGACAACCAGAAACTGAAATTGAAGATAGTTCCTCATTAAAGGGGACGTTGGCATCTGTAATGATTTTAGGAGTAATCTTAATCGTTACTTGGGTTAGCATTTATTCATTATTCTTAGATCGTTCTTAATAGTTGAAAGGGGAAAAAAGCCATGCATATGCATAAGTTTGAAAAAATTTGGCTTATTTTTGGAATCGGTTCGCTGCTCGTATTTTTAACTGTTATAGGGGTTAGCGCGTTCTATTTAGGAAATCAGCCGCCAAGCTGTTTAGCAGTCATAGATCCAGAGAAAGTTGATACAACAGCGCCATTTAATGAACCTGGTCTTAAAAAGGTTGAAGGGAAGGAATGGGATTACGAACTAGTATTTGTAGCATCTGCCTTCAATTATGAGCCTGGTGAGGTTCAAATTCCTAAAGGTGCAAAAGTTAAAGTCATTGCCACCACAAAAGATGTTATCCACGGCTTTGAAGTAGCCGGCACAAACGTTAATATGATGCTAGAGCCAGGCTACATAAGTGAAAATGTTTATAATTTTAATAAAGCTGGTGAATTTTTAGTTTTATGTAATGAATATTGCGGAGTTGGTCACCATATGATGACTTCGAAAATTGAGGTGGTTGAATAATGCTTACACAAGAAGCAACTGCAAAAGCTGACCGCCGTGACGGCAAAATGACAAAAGCAAACATTACGCTGAAGCAACAAGCAAATACAAAAGTTGACCGCCGTGATGGTAAATTAGCAATGGCCCACTTCTATGTGGCATTCATCGCCCTAGCAATTGGCGGACTTGCAGGTTTATTACAAGTATTAGTTCGTTCAGGAAAATTTGTTTTGCCTGCTGGAATTGGTTATTATCAAATTCTTACGGTTCACGGTGTTGTATTAGGACTTGTTCTAACTATATTCTTTATCATTGGATTTATGATTTCTTCAGTAAGCAAAACTTCAGGAACCTTTACTGGACGCCAGCGGACCATTGGCTGGATCGGATTTTGGCTAAAGACTATCGGTACTGTAATGGCTGCTACAATGATTCTATTAAATGAAGCTACAGTATTATTTACTTTTTACGCACCACTTCAAGCCCATTTTCTATTCTACCTAGGCTTAACATTAGTCATTGTCGGAACTTGGTTTGATAGTGCAATAGTTTACATGAAATATGGCGAATGGAAAAAAGCAAATCCTGGGACGCCAAGCCCTCTTCTCACTTTCATGTCAGTGATTACATTTATTATGTGGGATGTAGCGACAATTGGTGTAGCGGTAATGGTTTTATTCCAATTATTACCATGGTCACTTGGTCTAGTAGACACTATTAACATCGGTGTCAGCCGTACATTATTCTGGTATTTTGGACACCCGCTAGTTTACTTCTGGTTATTGCCAGCTTATATGGCATGGTATGTCATTATCCCAAAAATAATCGGCGGAAAGATTTTCTCAGACTCTTTAGCTCGGATGTCATTTGTTCTATTATTGCTTTTCTCAATCCCAGTTGGTTTCCACCATCAGTTGTTGGAGCCCGGAATTGATCCAGCTTGGAAATTCTTACAGGTTGTATTAACATTCCTTGTTGTTATTCCATCTATGATGACGGCTTTCTCACTATTTGCTACTTTCGAAAGCTTCGGACGTTCAAAAGGTGCAAAAGGACTATTTGGCTGGTTTAAGAAGCTTCCATGGGGAGATGCACGCTTTACAATTCCATTTATCGGAATGCTATCCTTTATCCCTGGCGGAGCTGGCGGTATTGTTAACGCTTCTCACCAAATGAACCAAGTTGTTCACAATACGATTTGGGTTACAGGTCACTTCCATTTAACAGCTGCTACTGCAGTTATGCTTACATTCTTCGGCATTTCTTTCTGGTTAATTCCACACTTAACTGGCAGAGTATTTACGAAGAAATTAAATAAATTAGCAATGATTCAAGGGATAATTTGGACAATTGGGATGACATTTATGTCTGGAGCTATGCATGCCGCTGGACTACTTGGTGCACCTCGCCGCTCAGCCTACTCTGAATACGGTGGCGCTCCACAAGCATTAGAATGGATTCCATATCAGATTGCACAAGCAGTTGGCGGATCTATCCTATTCATTGGTATTATCCTTATGCTTTACATTTTTGTTAATCTTGCCTTCTTCGCTCCTAAAGGAGATCAGGAATTCCCTGTTGGCGAAGTAGCAGATGAGGCAGAAAAGACTCCAATGGTTTTCGACAACTGGAAATTATGGGTTGGTATTACAGCTGCATTGATTCTTTTCGCTTATACACTACCACTCATTGATTTAATCCAAAATGCGCCTCCGGGAGCTAAAGGATTTAAATTATGGTAATTTGAAAAGCGGAAGCGCCTTCGGAACAATCAAAGGACAATTGTTCCTGCGATGAATATTCGCAGAAGCTTTCCTTTGTGTCCACCCCCGACAAGCACAAGACGAGCCTCACGGAAAGATGTACTTTATCTTTCCGGGAGGCTTGGCTTGTGACCTCGAGG
>NZ_JBALPC010000075.1:15621-21793 GCF_036965225.1 Bacillus sp. JJ1474
CACTAGTACGTCCTGTACGTTTGGGGTAGGCGCTGTAGCTAGATCGATAAAACATAAGCACTCCGAAATTCGGAGTGCTTTTTCTTATGAAATCTTCTCTTCTAACGGTTTTGCTCCCTTTTTGCGGAAGGTTACATTGACGATAATGACAGAGCAAAGAATTAATATGGCACCTGTAATTTGAATAAAACCTAGTATCTCCCCATAAAGCATAACACCTAACAACGTAGCAACGACCGGTTCAACCGTTGCAATGACCGCAGCCTTGCTCCCCTCTGTCTTCTCAAGACCCCATGTGTATATAAAATACGCTAATACAGTTGGAATAAACCCTAAGCCAATCCCATACAAAAGCACATGTGAATCCATTAATAAATCAAGCTTTTTCCAAAGCTGTGTAATCGGCAATAAGAATACGGAAGCCAAAATAAAGGTATATAACGTAACAGTAAAAGGTTGATATTTTCGCAGAGCAAACTTTCCAAATATCGTATACAACGCATATCCAAGCCCGGATCCTAAGCCAGTTAATATGCCAATAAAGGTTATCTTACTTGCACCCGCCGAAACCCCTGCTATTAAAATACATCCTATAATGGTACCTAGGACAGCCAGTATTTTATTCAGATTTAAGCTTTCCTTCAAAAATATAAAGGATAAAATCGTGACGAAGGCAGGAGAGGTATATAATAGAATAACTGCTATTGAAATATTCATCTGACCTATAGTCGTAAAATAACAAAAATTAAAGAATACTACACTTAATATGCCTGTGCCTATAAACAGTCTTACATCCTTCATTTCCTTTAATTTCATATTGTTTCGATACTTAAATAAACCAATTAATAGTAAGAATATAGCCGCATATATGACTCTAATTGCCACAATTTCCATTGGTGCAAACCCATAATCCGCTAACCCTTTAACGAAGATTGCAATAATTCCCCAGAGACTGGCTCCCGCTGCAATCATAAAATAAGGTAGAAGCCTCTTCATTTATTTCTCTCCTTAAAGGAAGGGAATGACTATAGTCATCCCCCATGTCAACCTAGTTTAATTTATAAACTTTGCTGTACTTTTCATCCAAGTATTTTATTAAGTGTTGTGCATTTAACCCTTCACCTGTGGCATCTTTAAGAATTTCAAGCGGTTTTTTGAGCTTTCCAAACTTGTGGACTTTCTCTGTGAACCATTCCTTAATCGGAAGCAAGTTTCCTTCTTCTAATAGCTGGTCAAAATTTGGCAAGTCTTTCAGCATCGCATTCTTTAGCTGGGCCGCGTACATATACCCTAGAGCGTAAGATGGAAAATATCCAAACATCCCACCTGACCAATGTACATCCTGAAGAACTCCATTACCATCATAATCAGGTCTTATACCTAAGTATTCTTCATACTTATCATTCCAGACTTTCGGCAGATCTCTAACCTCAATTTCATCATTAAATAACCCTTTTTCAATTTCATAGCGGATAATAACATGCAAAGGATAAGTTAATTCATCTGCTTCAATACGAATAAGCGATGGCTTAGATTCATTGATAGCCAAGCAAAAATCATCCACCGTAACCTCATCAAATTGCCCTGTAGAATATTCCTTTAATAAATTGAAATTCTTTTTCCAAAAGGATGGATTGCGCCCGACAAAGTTTTCATAGAAAAGTGACTGGGATTCATGAATTCCCATTGAGGTGCCATCGCATAGTGGAGTACCGATTAAATCTTGTGAAATATTTTGTTCATATAACGCATGCCCGCCCTCATGAATTGTACCAAACACAGCTGTCTGGAAATCGTTCTCATCGTATCTTGTCGTTACACGAACATCACCTGGATTCAATCCTATTGCAAAGGGATGAACGGTCTCATCGAGTCTGCCCGCATTAAAGTTATAGCCCATTTGCTCTAAAATTTCCAAGCTAAATTGACGTTGGTTTTCCTTTGGGAAGTGCTCCAATAAAAATTCAGTATGTGGTTTATTTGCAGACTCATTAATTTTTTGTACAAGTGGAACGATTTTTTCCCTCAATTCTCCAAAAACTTGATCTAATGCTTCAACTGTAATTCCGGGTTCATACATATCAAGCAAGGTATTATATTTATTACCTTCATAGCCCCAGTAATTGATAAAGCGCTTTGTCGTAGCAACAAGTTTCTCTAAATGTGGCTCAAACATCGCAAAATCAGATTTTGCCTTTGCCTCTTCCCAAATACTTTCTGCCTTCGCTTGAAGAATAACATATTCCTTATATTCAGCTGGAGGAATTTTTTTATTGCGGTCATATTCCTTTTTACATTCAGCTAAAGTCTTCTTCGTTATGTCCGATAAAGCATGATCTCCTGATAATTTTTCTATGTATGCTGCCATTTCTTCCGAAGTAGACATATTAAAAACGTCTGAAGATAGCATTCCAATCACTTCAGAGCGCTGCTCAACCGCTTGTTTCGGTGCCCCGGTACGTAGATCCCAATAAATTAATGACAGTGCCTCATTATAAGCTTCTATTTTCTTTACATATTCTAAGAAATCCTTTTCTGCTTGCTGTAATTCCTCATTCATGGAAATTCCCCCTATTGTTTAAATACTCTTTCTATTTTAACACATTCCCCCGAAAGTGAAGATTGTATTTCCTCTTTTATATGTAAAAAAAAGACAACAGTCCCACTGTTATCTCTTTAATCGATGTTTATTTATAGTTTCTTACTTTCTTCCAATTGCCACTTTCCAAAGATCCGGTCCTTCTTCTAGATACTCCCAAGTGAAATCATTTTCTCTTTCTATCATAAATTGATATTGCAGCGGTTTTGGATCATGATCATTGACAAGCAGCATAAACTCTCCAGATTGTAAAGAATCAAATGCTTTAAAAATGGTAGGATGCTTCTCTCGCGGCGGAAAATCTGGTGCTATAACGGTTTGGGCAAACTCGATCATTTTTTCTCCTCCTTAACTATACTTACAAACGTATTGTATAAAATAATCTCTTGATAAAAAGTGAGCATGGTCACTGCGAATAAAGACTTTTCTCAGGAGACCTAAAAGGAATGATTCACCAAAATCGTTTTCTGCATGAAAAACAGTTATAATATAGGAGACAGACTATGAATTATAGGAAGAGATACTATGAAACAATTTATTTTTATTATCGTTTTAATTTCTTTTATTGACATGTTTGCACAACTCCCCATTATGAGTCCTTTTGCAAAGGAACTTGGAGCAACCCCTGCGTTAATTGGATTAGCTGTTGGTATGTATTCTTTTTCGAATATGTTCGGAAATATTCTCGCGGGGTATTGGATTGATAAACATGGTCCGAAGAAAGTATTACTGGCTGGCTTTTTTCTTACAGGTTTGATTCTTCTCCTTTACATAATGGTCTCTACTCCATGGCAATTAATCACAGTAAGATTCCTCCATGGTCTATTTAGCGGCTTTCTCGTGCCTGCAGCCTTTACAGTCGTTGCAAATAGGGGAAAAGAAGGAAAACAAGGTAAGTCAATGGCCGTTTCCGGAGTGGCAGTCGGCATTTCAGCCATAATTGGACCTGCCTTTGGCGGGATCATCGCTTCGAAATACGGAGTGAATTGGGTATTCATTATTATTGCCATTGTTATGCTTATCATTTTTGCATTGTCATCCTTTGTTATCCCTAATAAATCAACAACAATATCAAGGAAAATTGAACCTCCTGTTAAAACACTCATAACTTTATTAAAAAGCCCTATGCTTTCGATTAGTTTTAGCGGTGCTTTTTCCTTAATGTTTGCCCAAGGGGTATTAGCCTACATGCTACCTTTGCAGGTGGAATCACTTCAATTCGGCACTCAATATAGCGGAATTCTCCTTAGTACATTTGGGATCACCGCGATATTAATTTTTGCTTTACCGACCAATCGGCTCTTTGATCGCTATCAACACCATATTACGATGATGGTTGGTATGAGTATCATTGGGATAGCACTCATTTTCCTTAGCATGTCAACATCATTGTCACTCTTATTTATCTGTATGGTTATTTATGGTACTGGTTTCGCATTCCTTTTTCCATCTATCTCAGCTATGCTTGTAAAACATACTGATCTTGAAACTAGAGGAAAAGCATTCGGTTTATTTTATGCCTTTTTCTCGCTTGGAGTTGTCGTGGGCTCCTCCTTAACAGGCGTTCTAGCCGTATCCTTCGCAACGGGTTTTGTTATTGCTGCATGTATTTTATTTGCAAATACGATGTGGATGCTCCTTTATTTTAGAAGCAAGGCTCATGTTACTGAAGGAATGGAGTGAACAAAAGGTGAATGAATACGTAAGTAATTGTGCCGATTGTGGAAAGATGCTATATTGTTTAAATGGTTTTTTTAATGGTGTTCATACAGAGAATAATGAATCATTATGCTTTGATTGTGCTGATAAGAAGAAGAAATCCGAAGAATGAATACGGATTTCTTTTTTTATTTTCTCAATTGAGAATGATAATCATAAATTTCATATTCTATGATTCATGTCACTTATGGAAGGATTCTATGATGATACACTATGATTAAAGATCAAAGATTAAGAGGTGACTTAATAATGGATAACAAAACGATTGAATTAGATGTAAGGGAAGATATTAAAAATAAACTTGAGCCTTTCCAAAAAATTATGCAGGCTGTAAATGAATTAAGTACAGGAGATGTATTTATCCTTCATGCTCCCTTTAAGCCTGCCCCCCTATTCCCTATATTAAAAGGAAAGGGTTTTGAGTATGAAGCAGAAGAGCTTGAGAAAAAACATTGGAAGATCACATTTAGGAGCTGATCATCATGTTATTAGATAATCGCGGACTTGAGCCGCCTCAGCCGATGATGAGAACGTTAGAGGCTCTTGAGAGCTTAAAGCCCGGAGAAAGCTTGTCTATTATTAATGACCGCCGGCCGATGTTCTTATATGAACAGCTTGAAGAAAGAGGCTTAAAATATGAAACTACACCGAATGAAGATGGAAGCTTTTTAATTGAAATTACGAAATAGAGCAGGTGATGAAGATGTTATCTTCTTCAGGAAATGAAACAAATATAAAACTGCCATTTTCCTTTATCCTTGTCAGTATCATTGCCCTAATGGGTTCACAAATCTTACTTCTGTTTCACGGAGATTACATGTTTAGTAGTCAATTTCGTGTACCAGGAATATGGTCCGCAGCTCATTTGCTACTGTTAGGATGGGCGCTGATGATTGCCATGGGTGCTATGTATCAGCTAGTGCCCGTTGCTTTCCTTACCCCCATTTGGAATGAAAAATTCGGCTTTGTTCAATTTGGGGTATATGTAATTGGGGTCTTCTCTTTTGCACATTTTCTTTTTTATGAACCGCAAAAAGCGTTAATTCCTGGAATCATCACGTTATTAGGTATTCTCATGTTCCTCTTTCAGATGTTAATGACATTGAGAAAACAAGCGAAGCCTAATATATTAACCTTGTATGTCGGTACAGCTTTAGTTTGTCTATTAATTACTATTATCCTAGGTATTACGATGTTAATTAGCATAAAAACGGGCTTTGGAGGCCAATATTATCAAGCCATTTTTAAGAGTCATTTACTGCTTGGAATGACTGGTTGGTTTACTCTCCTTATTTTCGGTTTTTCATATAAAATGGTGCCAATGTTTTCTTTATCACATGGATATACGATGAAACTAGCTAATTTTGTTTACCCTATCTATACAATTGGTTTAGTCGCAGCAGCTATTTCATTTTTTATAGATTCAAAAGAACTTTTAACTGCAGCACTCTTTTTTCTATTCCTTGGATTTATCATTTTCATGTACCATATTTCAACTATATTAAAGAAAAGAGTGAAGAAAAAGCTTGATTATTCCTTTATTTTTGCCCTAATCGCGATCATAAGCGGGGGAATTATTCACCTCAGCGCATTTATTACGGGGTTGTTAGGAGTTTTTCATAAAGCAGCGGGGCCATTATTATTTTTGTACTTACTCTTATGGATTGCCTTTAGTATTATTGGCTATTTATACAAAATTGTGCCGTTTCTATGGTGGACTGCTAAATATAGTAAGGAAATTGGGAAAAAGGATGTTCCCTCATTAAAGGATATGATTAATGACCGAGCGGCAACCCCGGTATTCATCTGTCTCATGCTTGGTGCAATAGGTGTTGCGATTTCCCTTTTTATTGG
>NZ_JBALPC010000075.1:21839-22191 GCF_036965225.1 Bacillus sp. JJ1474
TGTAAAGGTTGTAAAAAAATAATAGGAGGGGTTTATTATGGAATTAAAAGATAAAGTATTGAACAACTTGCGTAGGGTTTTGGATCCTGAGCTTAATATTAATGTTGTAGATTTAGGACTCATTTATCAAATTGAAATTCCTGAAGATGGAATTGTCATTATTACTATGACATTAACAACCCCAGGTTGCCCTCTTCATGACAGTATTGTCAGCGGGGTTAAATATTGTATTGAAGAAATGGAAGAAATTAAATATGTGGATGTTGATCTCGTCTGGGAGCCTGCATGGACACCAGACCGAATGACTCCTGAAGGCAAAAGTCAATTAGGCAGATAGAAAAGCGGAAGCGCC
>NZ_JBALPC010000075.1:22351-24859 GCF_036965225.1 Bacillus sp. JJ1474
AGTTCTCAAACTCGAGAAATGTTATGCTTTCTTAACTCTTTTAAAAAACATCCCCTTCTGCTTTTCACTAGCAGAGGGGATGTATTTTATTAGTTTAACCTTCCGTTGTTGGGAGCACATTTTTAATTTGCTTAAGGACTTCATTATCTTCATTTTCCTTAATAAGAATATGCACTCTTCCTTTGTCTTCATGAGTTCTGATTAATCTTCCAATTCCTTGCCTTAACCGTAAAAGCATATACGGCAAATCAACCTCTTTAAACGGGTCAGAGGCCCCCTCACGTTTTGCTTTAAAAACAGGATCTTGAGGAGGAAATGGCAATGAGAATATAAAGACATTTTCAAGTGATCTCCCAGGAACGTCTAAACCTTCCCATAAATGAACTGAGCATAGTACTGAATGCTCTTCATTTTGAAAATTAGATACGAGCGTACTAATTTCAGCATCTCCTTCAAAATAGACAGGGAATTTCATCTTGCCTTCAATCCTCTTTTTGAAGCTGGCAAGCTCCTCTTTTGCTGTAAAAAGGACTAACGCTCTTCCATCAGACTTTTCTAGTTGTTCTTCGACATATTGCATTTTCTCATCAAGTGAATCCTCTTTAAATGCCGGCATATTAATAACCATATTATCATCATAATTAAATGGCGAAGAAACGGTAAAAGATAAGTAGCTGTCGATTCCTAAGCTTTTCGCCATATAATCAAATGACTTATTTTCCGAAAGTGTCGCAGAAGAGAAAATAAATGGCTTCTGTTGAGAGAAGACTTCTTCTCTCATAATATCTTCAACCATGCGGGGCATGATTACGAGCGTTCTTTCCCCTGCATGTTCCTCGAACCAAGTGATCCCCTTCAAATCCTTTAGAAATAAGGATAGCGAATACGATATTTGTTCTAAATACTCCTCAACAATTTTTAAATCATATTCGTTAATAACATACATTTCGCTTTCAAACACAAGCTCATCTTCAAGTGAACTAATATATTGAAGAAGTTTTTTTCCTTCCTTGATGACAATCTCAGACTTTTTAATTGTTTTTTTATCCGAACCTTCTGCTAGAGAAGATGCCTTTTCAAGAGAAAAGAAAAATCGCTCATTTTGAATAATGGTTTCATCGATCATATGCAATGTCTTTTCTCTTACATCATTGGCCATTAATCGGGTTAATAGCGATTCAAGAATTTGCTCTGTAAATCTATAGGTTAATGCCTTTTGAGAGGCATATTCCAGTAAATGACCTTCATCGAAAACGACACAAGAACTATCCGGCAAAAGCGGAAGCTGCCCTTCTCTCTTTCTAGATTCCTTTGTCCAAATATGCTCCATATAAAAATCGTGGGAACAGATAATTATATCCTTCGCATTCCTGTAGAAATCACGATTCAAAGTTTGTCCACAACGATGGCGTTTTTCACATGTAAAGCAATCTTGAAAAGGATCCCATGCAATATCGTTCCATTTCTCATCTGTTAATTCAGGATATTCCTTTCGATCTCCATATCTTTCAAAGCTTTGCATGGAAGAACCAGAATGGACAAATTCAGGGAGCTGATCGTAAACCGAGTTATATGTATCCATATTTTCACTTGCAACTAATTGGTCAAGCTTATTTAAACATAGATATTGGTCCCTTGACTTCGCTAGCCGTACATCAATATTTAAGTTTAGTGCCTTTTCAAGCTTGGCAATATCGCCCTCTTTTTTCACAAGTTGCTCAATTAATGTTTCATCTGCACAGGCTATGATGGCTGGTTTATTTATATATCTTGCATAGGCTAGGCTATAGAGCAAATAAACAATCGTCTTTCCTGTACCTACACCCGCTTCAGCGAATATAACCTTCTTTTCCTTAAATGCCTTTTCAAGCTGAAATGCCATGAAAATTTGTTCATCACGCATTTCAAAGCCTGCTTCAGGCAGGATATCGTAAAAAACATCCCCGATCCATTCACTTAATTTATCAAAAAAAGATTCACTTTTGGACAATGCAAAAGGCATTCTGCTTTGCATATTACCCCTCCGACATAGAAAAAATTTAAGCGCCTGTTAATAGACGCTTCATCTCATACCTGTATCATTATCTCATCTTTGTTTCATTGTTAAACAAAAGACCATCAATCATTGTATCGTAAATAGAGAAAGTGTCAAGTAAGAAGTGCAAAAGCCGCTTTAAGAACTAAAACATAAAAGAAAAGAACCTGACACATCTCAGCCAGGTCCCCTCTTAATAGCCGATCTTTTTATGTACAGATGAAAATGATAACGACATCGCTTGCTGAAGTTCATTTTGAGCAGTTTGCAACTGTTCGAGTGCCGCTGATGATAATTCCTGTTCCCCCTTCACCGCTTCAATCGTATTTATTAACACCTGTGATATTTTATTAAAATCTATATTGGAATGGTGCATTGGCTTGGCCTCCTGATCCTCTAAATGATACATCTATTGTATTCAAGGACAGGTGGTTCTATGCTCCGAAAGTATTATTTTTCTCGAGTTTGAGAAC
>NZ_JBALPC010000075.1:24951-28911 GCF_036965225.1 Bacillus sp. JJ1474
GCTTCCGCTTTTCTTATTTTGGAGGTCTTTTCCCCCAGTATTGATAGTAGTCTGTTTTTATAAAGCCATTAAACAATTTACGCTTCTTTGTTGCTTGTTTTCCGTAAAATTTCTCAAAGTCTTCATTCGAAGTAAGAACATATATCGACCATGTATCAAGGGACGATAATGCCTTTCCCATATCTTCATACATTTTCTGAACTGCTTCTTTTTCCCCTAATCGTTCCCCATATGGAGGATTGCAGGCGATTACTCCATATTCCTTTGTTGTTGTAAAATCCTTTACCTGCATTTGTTTAAAGCTGATTAAATCACCAAAGCCTGCTTCAAATGCATTCTCCTGAGCAATTTTCACCATGCGATGATCAATATCAGAGCCAGTTATATCAAGCTGCTGATCATAGTTCGCTAAATCCTCTGTCTCAGTTCTTGCCTCATCCCAGACTTGTTCAGGCACCCATGACCACGATTCAGAAATAAATTCACGATTAAATCCGGGGGCAATATTTTGTCCGATTAGTGCTGCCTCAATTGGAATGGTGCCGGAACCGCAAAAAGGATCAACAAACGGTTTTTCTGGAGTCCAGTTCGTAAGCATGACAAGTGCGGCAGCAAGAGTTTCCTTTAATGGGGCTTCTCCCTGGCCAGCCCGATATCCTCGCTTATGTAAGCCGCTTCCGCTTGCGTCGATCGTGAGCAGGGCCGTATCCTTAAGTAATGCCACTTCTATTTTATATAACGGGCCATTTTCCTCGAACCAGCCAGTTTTTTTATAATGGGTTCTCAATCTTTCAACAACTGCTTTTTTGACGATTGCCTGACAATCAGATACACTAAAGAGCTTAGATTTAACAGATTTCCCTATTACCGGAAACTCAGCGTCCTCAGATAAATAATTTTCCCAAGGAAGTGATTTTGTTTTCTCGAAAAGTTCATCGAAGGTAGTAGCTTTGAACTCCCCGATTTTTATTTTTATTCGATCTGCTGTACGAAGCCATAAATTCGATCTAGCAATCGCCAGAGAATCCCCTTTATAGCTGATTCTTCCGTTTTCAACTTCACAATCATACCCTAAAGCGCGTACTTCCTTCGCAACGAGGGCCTCTAAGCCCATAGCAGATGTTGCAATCAGATCATATTTTGTCATAATTTCACCCTAATTCATTATTTCCGTTTCCCAGCTCGTTAGAAATGTCAACAGCTTATGTAAAGGAATTGGTTTGGATATATAAAAACCTTGAATAAAGTCGCATTGTTCTTTCTTAAGAAAATCATATTGTTTTTTATTTTCAACACCTTCTGCCACTACTTTTAAGTGCAGCCGATGCGCCATCGTAATAATGGCCTCCACAATGGAGGAATCTTCCTCATATATAGATATTCTTCTTATAAAGCTTTGATCTATTTTCAGTGTATCGAGCGGAAAACGGTTTAAATAGCTTAATGATGAGTAGCCTGTCCCAAAATCATCTATTGATAATTTAACACCAAGCTGCTTTAACTTTACAAGCTTATCGACAGTTTCACTCGCTTTTGGCATGATCATACTTTCTGTAAGTTCAAAATCAATATAGTTCGGGTTGACATTCGTTCTTTGAAAAATTTCACCTATTGATTTTACAAAATTGTCTTGGTTGAAATGAATCGCCGAAATATTTACACTCATTCTCAATTTAGGATTACCTTGTAAATGGATGGCTTTTAAATCTTCGCATGCTTTTTGAATAATCCATTCACTTATTGGAATGATTAAGCCAGACTCTTCTGCAAGAGGAATGAATTCTGAAGGTGGTACTAGACCAAATTCTTCTTGTTTCCATCTGACCAATGCTTCCAAACTAACAACTTTATTCGTTTTCGCATCAATAATTGGATGATAAACAAGAAAAAATTCATTACGTTCAATTGCCTTTCGCAAATCATTTTCCATTTTCATCTGTCTTGACTCATTGTGATGCATCTTATTATGATAAAGCTCGAATTGATTTCTTCCGCCGCTTTTCGCCTCATACATAGCCTTGTCTGCGGTTCTTAATAATGTTTCGATATCCGTCCCGTCCAAAGGGTATAAACTTATCCCAATACTTGTAGAAACGTATACTTCTTGCATATTAAGATGAAAAGATTTTGTAAACTCTTCTATTATCATTTCAGCCATATGGACGGCTTCTTTTGGATGTTTGAGGTTGGGTAAAACGATGACAAACTCATCCCCGCCAAGCCTTGCAATCATATCCTTATTTTTTAGCAACCCTTTTAACCTTGTAGATACTTTCTTCAGAAGCATATCTCCATAATTATGACCGAGAGTATCATTTATTTGTTTAAACCGATCTAAATCTAGAAAAAGGACAGCTAATAGCTGATTATACTTTTCAGCTGTATATATTAAGTCTTCAAGCCGCTTATTTAAACTATAGCGATTGGCCACGCCTGTCAGGGAGTCGTTATGTGCTAAATATCTCAGCTGATCCTCAGCATGTTTACGATCCGTAATATCAGAAAATACAGCAACAAAATTTGTGATGTAACCCTCTTCATCTTTAATGGAGCTAATCGTTATCCATTCAAGAAATACATCTCCATTTTTGCGTTTATTCCAAATTTCACCTTTCCAGTATCCGTTTTCATAAATTTGGTTCCACATATGTTTATAGAACTGCTCGTCATGAATTCCAGATTGAAGGATGTTTGGATTTTTTCCAACAACTTCTTCTTTCGTATATCCAGTCACAATTTCAAAAGCAGGATTTACGGAAATAATTCTAGATTTCCCGTCTGTAATCATGACTCCTTCACTCGTATTTTGAAGAATCCTCTCTGCGAGTTTTATTTGTTGACTGACCCTGATCTCAGATAATATCATATTTTTCGTCCTTATTTACGATATTTTTTCTTCTTTAGTATTCATTATTATCATATAGTTAATCTCCTCAATATACAATATTGGCATAAGCATCTTATAAACGCTTTCCTTCAAAAGTCGAAAAAAGGACAAAATTCTTTGTCCAATAGGAAAAGCCCCCCTATAAAGGAGGGCAGTAGCTTCATGCATTCATGTCACTAATAACGTTCTGTAAGCCATGTTTTGTTCCTTTGTACTGCAAACGACCCTAAGTCTCGTACTAAGGTGGTAATCATCTATCTACAGGTATACCCTGTCCTTCTCCTCGTTCATTTCCTAAGAGAAAGCGCCCCTACCATAATTTGGGTTTCTCGCTCGTGGGGTTTACCTCGTTCCACCCTCTTCATTTCTGAAAAGGCTCCGTCACTGTGGCACTTTCAAGGTATTCATGCCATATCCAAGGACTTAGGCATTTTCCCTGCCGTCAGCCAAGCAAATACACGTATTTGCCTAACTGCCCTAGCTTATGATTTCACTAGGCACGAACACTACACGCATCTCAGCCTGTGCGAGCATGGACTTTCCTCTACAATTCGCTATACGCTTATTGCAGCGATTACCCGAACGTTATTAATGATAACAAAAGTTATTATATGCAACTTTCAAATGAATAGCAATGGTTTTCAATTTGAAATCGAGAAAATTTTTGTCAATCGTACAATTTACTTCCAAAAACATGCTTTTCTAAGTTGGACAGCCGCTTTAGTATATCAAAATTCGTTGTCCCAGCAGTTTGTGCGGCGACTGGACGTCTGGAAGCCTCTTCAAGCTGCTTCTTTAATCTCATATTTTCTTGTTGTAAATCTTCAATTTCCTGATGGAAAGTTTCATAATCCTTTATTACCCAATCGAGAAATTTATCTACTTCTTCTGGTTTGTAGCCGCGCATAGCCGTTTTAAATTCTTTTTCCAAAATATCTTTTGCCGTTAATTTCACTTTATCGGAAAGCATGACAATCACCTCAAAGTTCACAATCATCATATCTATTTTTTCAGAGATATGCATTTTTGTCAATTTTTCTTTCGAACTAATTTTTCGCAGATTAACGGGCTGT
>NZ_JBALPC010000075.1:29123-30190 GCF_036965225.1 Bacillus sp. JJ1474
TGAAGTTTCACTTTATCATTCATACTCGGCTTTCATTTGCACTTCCTCAGCTAATACTTGTAAGTCATCGAAACTGATAACTCTAATTTCATAATGACTCTTTTCCTGCTTCCTTTTCGCTTCTTCAAATAAGTATTTTGGGCTTCCCTCTTTCTCCGTATCATAAAACAAAAGCAGAACATCACTTTTTTCTACAAAAAATTGGTTCTTTATACGGAATTGCCAAGGCTTTTCATAAGGCTTTCTCGAAACAGAATCAATATAATCAGCTTGTGCCAATATCGATTCATACCATTCTTTATTTGCTTCCTTCCATGTATCTTCCTGATTCAAGAAAGGAGTTATTACGGCAAGCTGAAGATCATGGAAGCCTTCAAGCTGAAGGTCGAACACTACCTCTGCAGCCCATAGTTCTGTACCAAGCTGACCGCTAATGATTACCCATTCCAGCCCTTCGTCTAATAGGGATAAGAGCTGGTTTTTTATTGCCAATTTAATAATATGAACAGCTGGATCATCATTTTTAAATATACCGATTTCATAAGGTTTATAGCCAGATATGATTGCAACTTTAGTCATAGCACTAGCCTTTCTATGTATACATGATAATTTCAAATGATACTTGCTCACTCACCGGATATATAAAAACAAGGGCATATCCAAATATGCCCTCGCCTTGATTATTTTCTGAAATATGGTCCTGCACCGTACATTCCCGGTCCCGGAACACCGAAGCCCGGAGCTACTGCCCCTGGACCAGGTGCACCATATCCTGCAGAAGGTACAAATCCAGGTGCTGCTGGTGCAACAAACTGTTGGTTTGTCACCTCATTAACTACTGATTGCGTATGCGGGAAAGAATGCACATGCTGGAAATTATGATGGTTCACAGTAGTTGTATGACTTGGATGGATATGTGGAACGATCGTATTCTGGAAATTATGATTCACACAACATTTAGTTGGTGAAACAAAAGCAGGTAAAATATTTGTTGGTCTTGGTCCGCAAAACATATCAAGATCCCCTTTCTCCATAATTTATTTACATTAACAGCCTATGTAGATGGG
>NZ_JBALPC010000075.1:30203-42560 GCF_036965225.1 Bacillus sp. JJ1474
TTTTCTTTACTTTTTACTTATATTGTGCTACTACCTAAAGAGAAACAAAAGCAACAGGATTTCAGAAATATGTATGACCCTTTTAGAACATACTATAAAAACTCCCTTTTAAGTTGGAGAATAAAACGGCTACAAATATAATAACGAAAAAAAACAGAAATAATATTGCTTTATACATGATATCTGCCTCACTCTATTCCTAAATAATACTGCACAATTACACATTTTACAGCTTTTGCAATAGGCTTACAACTAGGAATTAGTGGGTTTTTCAAACAATTATTAATTATTTGTGAAGATATTAGAGGACTCCTTCTTTCTCATCAGTCGCTGGAGCCTATTAATGAGATCCTCATATTTAACGGAAGCGCTCTCTATCTCATTTGCCTTATAAAAGGAATCAGCCATTTTCGTATATGTAAGAGCTTGTTCGATATTTTTTTGACGATGCTCAAAAATTTTCGCAAGTTCAATACATGCCTCCACCTTTATTTCCATTTCGCTTCCCTCAGCAACGTCTTTCCATAGCTGAATGGCTTCAAGCCATTTCTTTTGTTTCTTATATTCGAATGCAAGTGCATGCTTAGCTTGAAGTGCTTCAATGCCATCTCCTGCTGAAATATTTGAGAATGCCTTCTTGGCTGATGCAGTTTCTCCCAATTGGGAAAACCATCTCCCAACTTCGTATGTCTCCCGTGCAGTCTGTGACTTATCAATCCCAAGAATTTGATAAGATAGGTGAGTATATAAGCTAATAAGGGATAAAATGTCTATTTCATTATGTTTCAATACTCCTAGCATTCCTTCTGGATTTTTTGTTTCCACATAATCAAAATAAATCATCGGTGCTAAAAAACCTGGAAGATCATCCTTTCTTTCGACACCTAATATTTCTTTTTCAACTACAGACAACTTCAAACGTTCTAATTTATGCTTCCACATCCTTCTAGAAGCATGATATAAATCGAAATGGCCAAATGGAGGCAATTTAGGAACTTGATCCCGAATAAGAGTATGTCTCGTTTTCACTTGCGGCCAATCAAATGATTTTCCATTATAGGTTGCCATCATCTTATAATCAACACTGTCTAGAAAGCTTTTGTATAAAGCGACCTCTGCTCCTGGATGGGGCAAAATATGCTGCTTTAGACGAACCTTGTTTCCTTGAAGGCTAGCATGGCCAAGGATAAAGATTGTGTTTCCAGCACCTCCACCGAGTCCAGTTGTTTCTGTGTCAAAGAAAAAAAATTGATCTGCCCGAAACCCAGCAGCTGACAATGGATGATAGATATCTGAAGAATTCCATGCTTCCACAGCCTGATAAAATTGGTCAAACGTATAAATGCCGTGTTTCTCGTTAACTGAATATTCCTTTTCCCTAATTAAGCAAAAATCCTCGTCAAAATAATATGGTGTAACTCCTTCTTTTTCCCAAACCTCTCTATAAGGAAAGTCGGTTAATTCTACTTTTTGAACTCGCTTTTCAGTGCTGCTTTCATGCGATAGATGTGACTTTATTCGATTCAGCTTGTTTTTAATGGACATAGTTATCACCAGTGATTACATTTCTCGATGTGAAGCTTGTTAATATGTTGAGGACATCTGCTTTAGCCGTTTTTGAAGCAGTATCAGTCCCAATGCAGGAAGGACAGCCTTGCTCACAAAGACAATTGCCCACCATTTGTCTTGCCTCATGTAAAACATGTTCAAACCCTTCGTATATCTTTTCACTTAATCCAACCCCACCCGGATAGCGATCATAGAAAAATATCGTTGGCTTCTCATTGTGAGCCGCTTTCACCTGCGGGACAACATGAATATCCTGAGGGTCACACATGACAAAAAGCGGGGCAATATGCCTTAATGCATGAGCTGACCCTATAAGCCCTTGCTCTAATCTCTCTCGCTTGTCTTGTAAGCACTCTTCATTTAATGAGAACCACGCAGAGCTTGTATGAAGCTCTGCCTCTGGAAGACTTATAGGCCCTGAACCAATATTTTCGTGTGTTTCAAATTTTATCTTTTTAAAAATAGTTGCCATGGCAACAACGCTCACATCACCATAACCAATTTCTCCTGAAGGCAGGCAACGCTGCTTATCCTGTTCGAGAACCTTGAGCTCAACGGCCAAATTAGCATCTGTGAAGTAATCCGCCTCCACTTCTCTAACGAAGGCTTTTTTCTCCTCCCAGTCTAACAGCTCTACTTGGTACTGGGTTCCTTGATGAAGATAAATCGCCTCTTCATGCAGGAGCGTCATAGCAGAAAATTGATCCATTTCACCGATTACCTTCACATTCGCTATGTCAGATTGATCAATAATGACTACATTTTCCTGGGAAGCTGAACGTAAACTAATATTATGGGCAGGAAAAGAATCATTCATCCAATAATATTTTCCCCCATTTTCATAAAGAACCCGTTCTTCCGCTAAATATTCGAGGACTTCTTCCGTTTCAAATGATCCAAAGGATTCTCCTGCATGAAAGGGAAGCTCGAAGGCTGCGCATTTGATATGATCGATTAAAATAATCAAATTATCGGGATGAATTCTCGCTGTTTCAGGACTTCTTTTGAAGAAGTAATCCGGATTTTGAATGACATATTGATCCATTGGGCTGCTGCTCGCAACCATAATCACAAGGGATTCACCATGCCTCCTTCCGGCACGCCCTGCTTGCTGCCATGAGCTCGCAATCGTCCCAGGGAAGCCATTCATAATACACACTTGCAGCTGTCCAATATCTACTCCCAATTCCAAAGCATTCGTGCTGACAACACCGTATATTTCTCCAGAACGGAGTCCTTTTTCAATTTCCCGTCTCTCTGTTGGCAAATAACCGCCTCGGTAGCCGCGAATAGCCTTTGGCCCTAATTTATACTTTACGAGTTCCTGTAAATATGTAAGTAGGATCTCGACCCTTACACGGCTTCTCGCAAAAATAATCGTTTGTATTTTATTTATCAACAAAATTGAAGCTAGCTTTCTAGCTTCTAATGTAGCGCTTCTTCTAATATTTAAAGGCTTATTAACAATTGGCGGATTATAGAAAACAAAATGCTTTCTCCCGCTTGGTGCCCCGTTATTATCAATTAATTTAACCGGTTTTTCTGTTAACTTCTCCGCAAGTTCCGATGGATTAGCGATAGTTGCCGATGTACAAATGAAAATAGGATCACTTCCATAAAAGCGGCAAATTCTTTGTAATCGCCGGATGACATTAGAGACATGACTTCCGAAAACACCACGGTATATATGAAGTTCATCAATCACAACAAATTTCAGGTTTTCAAAAAGGGAAACCCACTTTGTATGGTGGGGAAGGATAGCCGAATGAAGCATGTCTGGATTTGTAATGACGACATGCCCCGCTTTTCGGACCTTCTGCCGAATATTAGCAGGGGTATCCCCATCATATGTATAGCTATTAATAGCTAATCCTGTTTCATTTATGATTTCATTAATTTCGCTTTTTTGATCTTGGGCAAGGGCTTTAGTTGGAAACATATATAGCGCTCTTGCATGAGGGTCATTAATAATGGTCTGTAAAACAGGGAGATTGTAGCATAGTGTCTTTCCTGAAGCAGTTGGAGTTACTGCAACAAGACTTTGTCCCTTCATAGCGGTTTCATATGCCGATTTCTGATGAGTATAAAGACTTGTTATTCCTCTTCTTTGTAAAGCCTCCTTAAGATTAGGGCTTATATCAGCTGGAAGGTCGTCAATCCTCGCTTCCTTTTCTTCAATTGTGTGCCAATGAACGATGTTTTGCTTGAACTCTTCCAGTTCTTTCATTTCCTTCATTAATTCATGCAAGCTTTTCCGAACTTTCATCTTACTCACCTCATATCTATTATTCTAGCGAATAAGCGTTCGTTTTTAAAGAAAAACTTCCCTGTCATAAAATGTTCAAATTCTTCCAAACCCAAAACGCTTCTTTCTTGTGGCTTTTTTGTTACAATATTGGTAACAATGGTTTTACTTAAGAGGTGATAACATGAATTATTCTGACATTAAAAAGGTACTCTCGCAGTTTACTCTTTTTAAAGAGCTCAGTGATTCAGAAATTGACAAAATTGTTGAGATCTCCATCTCTAGGGAATGGAAAAAAGGCAGTCATGTATTCATGCAGGATGATCCGTTAGAGAATGTATATTTTATTCAAAGCGGACGAATTAAAATTTATAAAAGTGATGTGAATGGCAGAGAACAAATCGTGGCAATCGCTAAAAATGGGGATATGTTTCCACATGTAGGCTTTTTCCGAAAAGGAGGATACCCTGCTTTTTCTGAGGTACTCGAAAGCTCCACATTAGTTGTTGTGCCAATTGACCAATTTGAAAAGGTCCTTATAGAAAATCCTGAGCTATGTATTAAAGTGTTTAAAGTTCTGGGAGAAAAAATTGTTGACCTGCAAGAACGGCTCGAATCGCAAATCCTAAATAATACATATGAGCAAATTATTAAACTGCTCGTTCGCCTAGCCAAAATTCACGGTCAGAAAATGGATAATGGGTTCTATCTCTTAAAGGCAGAGTTCACTAATAAAGATCTCGCCAACATGATCGGAACAACGAGAGAAACTGTCAGCAGGACACTAACTAAGCTTAAAAAGGACCAGCTGATTGAAACAGATTCATCCGGAAATATTATTATTGATCCTGATAGTCTATTAGAAGAAATCTTATAAATAACAATGAAGAACCACTTATTAAAGGTGGTTCTTCTTTGTTAGCTATTAATTATATTGAAGCATTTCTTCCAAGTCTTCTTGAACCGTTCCAATAAGTTTTAGATTGAAAGTGTTTTGTAGTACATCCAAAACGCCTTCTGAAATAAATTCAGGTGCCTTAGGTCCTATACGGATATCCTGAATTCCTAAACTAAATAATCCTAGTAGAATCGCAACGGCCTTCTGTTCAAACCAAGATAATACAATACTTACTGGCAGCTCATTAATTTCACATTCAAAAGCATCTGCCAAAGCTTTCGCAATTTTCACGGTTGATCCCGAGTTATTGCATTGACCTAAATCAATATATCTCGGAATTTCTGTTCCTGGAACAACCCCGTAATCAACATCATTAAAACGGAACTTTCCACAGGATGTTGTTAGAATAACTGCTTCAGGCGGCAATGATGTAGCAAGTTCACGGTAGTATTCTCCGTCCTTCCCTGGGGCATCACAGCCAGCGATGACGAAGAACCGTTTTATTTTTCCTTCTTTAACAGCCACAATAACCTCTGGTGCAAGACCTAGTACGGTTTCATGGTGGAAGCCAGTTAGTAATGTTTCATCTGATTGAATATTTGCCTCTGGCAGCTCCAACGCCCGATTAATTAGCCGGCTATAATCATCATTCACTATTTTCTCTACATTTTCTAGACCTGCGACCTCATAGCTAAACATCCGGTCTGCATATGTACCTTTTATTGGCATGACACAGTTAGTCGTTGCCAAGATGGCGCCAGGGAACTTTTCAAATAATCTGCGCTGGTCATACCAAGCTTTACCGATATTTCCTTTTAAATGGCTATACTTCTTCAATTCAGGATACCCATGAGCAGGCAGCATTTCTGAGTGCGTATAAATATTAATTCCCTTTCCCTCTGTCTGCTTGAGCAGTTCCTCTAATGCGAATAAATTGTGGCCTGTTACGATAATACATTTACCTTCGATTTTGTTTTGCGATACGCGGATTGGCTGTGGAACGCCCAGTCTTGTAGTATGGGCCTCATCAAGCATTTCCATTGCCCTAACGGCTGAGCGCCCTACCTTTAACGCCATCTCAATATGTTCTTGTACATTAAAATTTGAGTTTGTTAATGTCAAATAAAGTGCCTCATGGGTCGTTGCATCAACAAATGGATCCGTGTATCCTAGCTGATTTGCATGTGTACGGTAGGCAGCAATCCCCTTTAAGCCAAAAATAATTGTATCTTGCAAGCTTGCAATGGTTTCATCTTTTCCACAAACACCGATAACTTTACATCCCCCACTCGGAGTTTGTTCACACTGGTAGCAAAACATTCTTTCAATCTCCCACTTTCCCAATAAATTAACATGATCTGAATATCTTCAATTCCAATGATCAAATGTGATTCAAATCACGCTTTTTCATAACATGATCAGAATATCCTCAATTCCAAAGTTAAAGTGTGATTCAAATCACGCTTTTTCAATCAATATTTGTTCAAAAATTACCAATATTTTATTTACCAAGAACAAATACCCAGTTACCTTCATATGATATTGTGGCTATGCCAACATCATTAATTGATAGGGGCTGAAAAAATTGAGCAACGATAACAAAAAGGGAAAAAATGAGTTGGGAGATTTAGTGAAATCGGTGAATCATTTCTTTAATGAAAAACCAGTTAAGGGATTTCTGCAATCAATAGATGAATTCTTCAAGAGCCCATTTCCTTTTCATACTCCATTTCACGTTGATGTCCGAGAAACAATGGAGGAGCATATTATTACGGCAGAGCTGCCTGGTGTTAAACGTGAGCAGATTAAGCTCGATGTCTTTGATAATTACGTAACCATCTCCGTTCAATCTAATGAAATATTCACCGAAGAGGATGAGGACCAGAAGGTTAGAAGAATGCGGCAATCAATGCAAAAATCAAGCAGAACGATACCACTTCCGCAGCCAATTATCGAAAATAAGGTAAAAGCATCATACCAAAATGGACTCTTAAAGATCCGTGTTCCTAAACAAAAAGGAAAGCATATAAAAATCGATGAAATTGAATAAAAAACAAGCAGTCTAATAAACTGCTTGTTAATGCTCGGAAGTATCCAGCCATTTATTAAAATAACCAGTCGGTACACTGAAATAATCTCTTGTGAACCGAATAAATTCCTTCGTATCTACTTCCTTGTATTTAAAATGCTCATAGTAGCTAGAAAGAAATTGCATGCTAACTTCCTTTACATCGGCTCCTTTAAGTCTATACTTATCCTCCACCATCTTTAACATTTCAATGGCAGGCTGACCATAAATAAAGCCTGTATTTTTTACTTTATCTAATGAAACATTTGAATATTGTCTGCCAATTGGAGGATTAGCAGCCTTTATACGCTCCATTCGGTTATAGGGAATGCGAAATGCTTCACTCCTGCTTTGATTTTTGCCAGCATAAAAGTACATAGAGGTTGCAAACTCAGTCATGCCTTCATCAACCCATGCCTGATGATATTGATCGTTCGCCACCACACCATAGAAATACTGATGGGCGATTTCATGGACTACGGCGTTTCTGTAAAAATACGTATCCTCTATGTAAGGATTAATTGTTACTACACCTGAATATTCCATAAATGGGCCGTTATCTAAAATAATATCTAATTGTTTATGGGGATATTTCCCTATATTCTCCTGATAGAAGCTTAATGCATCTCTTGCTAACTCTAAAGTTTCCTTAATATTTTTCTGATGGCCCGTCTTTGTGAACAATCGGATCTTGACTCCGTCATTAGCCTCCGTTTCATGGATATCCATATCTCTAACAATGCCAATGAAGAAATCCCTCACTTTTTTTACTTTGATTTTCCCTTCACTTGCACCTATTCGAGGGTCCTTATCGGATGAAGAAATAAGGGAGTACCCTTCTGGAATTTTATAAGAGACTTCAAAATTAGAAAAGTCTGTATGGAACGTCTCCATTCCTACATCATAATCTTCCTTATTCCATTTTCCATTTTGATAGGTTGCCAGCATTGGGTACCAATGTGCCAAATAATAATTTTCCTTTTCTTTTGAAAGACGTACACCTTCATTTGGAATCGTGAATGAATACTCAATTTTAATTTGATATTTTTTCCTTTTCTGCATGGTTGACGGGATGCTAATGTTTAATTGATCTTTTTCCAAGCTATATTTTGCTTGCTCGCCATTTATAATGATTTTCTTCATTTGTACTGTAGAATAGCTTTTAACCGATTGGAAAGAATGCCCTTTTTCAAATGCATTTGGAATGAAATAAAAGGTGAGATCCTCCCAATAATTATCTGATTTATTTTTGATATGAATATTTGCTGTTGTATGAAAGACACCTTTTGAATCCATTTCTACATGCATATCATAGGACGCTTTACTATCATTTTTCACCCCTACATCTGCATCCTTCGTGGCTGTAACATAAACACCTGCCCCGGTAAATAACATGACAAGCAAAACGAAGGCAAGTCCTTCTCCTCGAGGGAGTATACGCTTCCTTTCCTGATTGAATTGCTTGCGAATAGGTAAAATCCGATGTACCTGTCCCGTCCTTATCCATGGTGTTCTTGAGTAGTTTGCCTGAAAGCGATTTTTTAGACCATTTGCTAATAAACTGAAAGATATGGTCGTAAATAAGAGAACCATTAAAGGGATCAACAAAATATGAGTATTCCCGTAAATATTTCCTCTAGCTTGTCCAACTAAACCAGATAGCTCCTTCGTTACCGATAGATAAATGATCGGATCAAATCGAACAGTAGTTCCGCCAATGAAAATATTCATAAGTGACAGCTGGCCCATAATAGTAATGACATAGACAATTTCCAAAATGAACATCACTAAAATCGTTTCCTTCATTTGCGGAAAAATATGCTTCCAAATTAGCCTGTTTTTGCTGGCCCCGAGAATATGTGCAGCCTCAATATATACAGATTTATATAACTCAGCCGTTTTCTGTCTCACGGAAGAAACAATACTAGGGATACTGATTACAGAAGCAATAATAATAAAATATCCTAAGAGAGTGCTTGTACTTAATTGACTATTAAAACTTATCGGCCTCATAAAAAAATATAAAATGAGAAACAAAGGGATATAGCTCCAGGCATTTTCAAAAGCACTCAACAAGCTAGATGTTTTTTTCCACATGCCTGCATATAATCCTATTATTGTCCCTAACACCATCTTAATACATGTAACAGCCAGTGCTACAAATACCGTATAACGAATTCCATATAGGATCATCGTCATCAAGTCATAGCCCCATTTATCTGTACCTAATGGGTAGCTTTCATTTTCAAAAGGTTCTATTGGCGGAGATAGTACCTTTCCATTCCTATATTGCGTTTCGAGCATCTCTGTTAATGAGTGCGGAGCCAGTATTGGACCAAATACACATAGAAAAAGAATGATTGATACGCAGAAAATCCCTACATATAAAGAATAATTGATGTTAAATAATTTATTCATATATAAATCCTCGTTTAAAAAGGTAAAGTACTATTCTAATGGATAAATAGACGACACCCGATATAAAAAGCATCGAGAAAAGGCCAATAGCAATTGGCTGAATCTCATTACTTTGAAAAATAAATTTCGTAATACCAGATACATTCATGATGTACTCGATGATAAATAGATTTCCGACGCTTAAGGAAATGACTTTAATTAATTCAGCTTTAATAAAGGGCTCAACATTTTTATAAACATGCTGGAAATTAATATAATTTAAACGCATTCCTTTTGCTACCGCTGTCTTAATATAATCTTCACTGCTCATTTGAAGATACTTCACTGATACAAGCTTAAACATATATAATGTCGGTGCAATACTTACAAGCAAGGTTGGAAACCAAAGATTGAGCGTTCCCGCATCGGCACGTAAAGAAATTATTCTAACTCCTGTGACTTTATAGATATTTACAGCTAAAATCAAAGACAAAATAATAATAATAAAATCAGGTATGGCTGATAAGAGGTTCAAAATGAAATTAAAAAGCTTTGTTAATCGAAAACGGCTTACGAAAATACCAAAAATCAAGCTAATAATAATTGAAACATTTACACCTATAAGCATGATTTTTAAACTAGTAAAAAAGTTATTCCGAATATCCTCCGCAATTTCCCGCTGCTGAGTCCCTAACTGATATGTACCAAGGCTACCATTACTGATTTCACTAATAAAATCACCATATATTCTAGGCAATTTTTCGAAATGCCATTCCAGCCGATTCTCAAGCGGATTTACTTCTACTATCATTGGTATTGCAGCAAGAGAAAGGATTAAGAGGAATATGATAACAATTTGCTGTAATGAACGTAACATCTGGATCCCCCATTTATTGCAGATTAACGGGCTGTAAGACCCTCACTTCAAAAAGTTGCGTAAAGTAAAAAAATTCTAAGTGGGGATCAACAGCCCGTAAAGGCCCGATTGGTTCAACTAACAATCAGTGAGGGATGAAGGAACTCCCCCACTGATTGAAGTTTCACTTTATATTCATTTCTCTATTTTTTCACCATTTTCTATTTACTGTCAATCCTATTTTTTTTAGCCTATAAAAAACAAGGTATTCGCATGACTATTTTGGCGAATACCTTATTGTAAATTTTTTCATTAAACCTTGATAAACCCGCCTAATCCTTTTACAAGCGATGAAACCTGACTTACGGCATTAACCATCTGGCCGGCCGTATTCATCATTTTATTAATATCGATTGAACCATCCTGTGACTTAAATGAATTCATAAGGGATTGTACACCTGATGACTGTTTAGGCATAAAGGATTGCTTTGGGTAAGGGTTCATATAAGAATTAGAGAAATAGGGATTATAAGAGTTCGATATATTTTCGTTTGTTTCAGGATCTAAAGGATTTTGGAAAATGCTCTGTGAAACATTTCCTTGCCCCATCTGCATCCCATTTTGCTGCATCGGATATCCATTAGTTGGGTACTGGTTATACATTAAATTTTGGCTGCCCATGGCAGGATAGGAATTTTGATACATCATGTCACTTCCATATGGAAAAGGTTGATTGTGTGGACCGTTGTAGAACCCCATATTCCCTGTAGGAGAAGGATAATAAGGGGGCTGCTGTCTCCAATGATATTGGTTTAGTCCGTAATCAAATTTATTCATATAAGTTGGGTGATATTGATTCATATATGTTGGGTGATATTGATTTATATAATGGCTGGCTCCTCTTCGGCCAAACATGGGGACATCCTCCTCTTTCATAAACAATCTATCTCAGCTTGTTTGAGAAATCATTACTATAATTTATGAAAAGAATGCCTATATTGTGATACTGGAAACGTTTTCATTTTTTGTCTATTGTTGAAGATTCATGTCGGAAGTCTTAATATTTGAAAAATAAAGAACCATACCTTTTTTATGATAGGATATTGAAAAGAAATAAACGCTATGCAGTAAAATTTCGTTATTCTGCTAGTAAACTAGCTTTCTAGTTTAGCAGAATACGAGAGAAAATTAGAGGAGGGAAATTAGCATGAATGTTCACGAACTAGCAATGAAATTTTTTCAAATGAGGAATTACAGTCCTGAAAGTGTAAACGAATTACTTGATTTTACGAAAAAGTCATATGTTCAAAACGATATTTGTATTAATGTCTATCGTAACCTTGTTCGTGAACTCGAGGCTCAAGGAGCAGAGGTTCCTGAATCCCTTTAAGGCACATTAAGAGAGACAAACTATAGTATCGGCGTACAAGTAGTCAATCTTATCATCGCTGTAGATACTCTAAGCTGCAAATGACATAATTCAAACGGCCCTCCTATTAAGTGACAGGAGGGCCCATTTCTTCTTTTACAGTTTGAAGCAGTCGGTCTAGTACATATTGCGAAGAAACAATTAAATTAGTGAACCTCGACTTGCTCGTTTCTGGATAAAAGGCTTGTACAGATATTGCTTCGATATTTTCATATGTAGATTCTACTTGCTGGGCAAATAGGTTTTTCGGTCGATTGGTTGTAATCCATTGGATCGCTTTATTTTTCCATTCATCGTTCGTTAATTTCACTTCATCCGCGAACGGTTTAACTTCTTTATAAAAATCTCCGGGCTTCTGCAGCTCCCTAGCCTTTTCATATCTTTCAGACAAAAAGAACATATAATTTAATAATTGGTTTGTCAGATGGATTAGTTCTACATCTTCATTCATAATAATCAGCTCCAAATTCATAGACAGAAATTGCTGTCAGGAGAATTTTTGCAAAAATAAAAGTAGCTTATAAAAATCAGCTACTAAACATTGACCCAATTTTAGTGTAATTTGTAACCTATTTCAAGCTTTATGCTTGGCTGACGATGAAAATTTTCCTTCACATCGGCCTTGCCGCTCTTAGCCTGATAATAAGCGGCTTCCGTTTCTAACGCTTCCATGCTTTTCGTACAGGCTGATATTTGGTCAGAACAATTTATTTGTAATTCGTTTCTAATGCCGGAAAAGTTTGAATCAAGTACAGTTTCTAATTCCTCAAGCTGATTATAAATTTCAGAAAGCATATTAATTAATTCCTCTTTTGCCTTAACATTTTTCTTCATCTTCTAAGCCCTCCTTGGAATAAGAACACCGGTTATTTAAGAATTGTCTAGCTCCAGCGCC
>NZ_JBALPC010000075.1:42608-43888 GCF_036965225.1 Bacillus sp. JJ1474
CGCTTCCGCTTTTCTAATTGTTATGTACTCTATTCGCTCTCCTTAATTCCAATCCTTCAAGGCTGACAAAACTAGAAGCGTTTCGTCAAAGTAAGAAAAAATTTTTATTATTTCTCCCTTTCTTTCGACATTTTCGTCTCGCATGGAAACCCCATTACTGTGCAAACTAATAAGCGGAGGTGCGGTATTTTGAATAAAAAGGAAAAACATACGAGAAATCAACCAAAAAAGCAGGAAGAAACTAGAACCGGCTATGGAAATAAAAAACTTGAAGGACCCAATCGTCCATCAACATAACAAAGTATTTTTTCCATTTCACAGCCAAAAGGTGGAAGACAGCATTCGTGTTGAATTCCATTTTTTGGCTATCTTTTCATTTCCACGATTTCTTTTAAGTTAATAGCCTTCTTTATTTGAGCTTGTTTATTTATATACCATTCTGTCAATTCGATTGGGTGAATATGCTCCACATTTTCCTTTAACCATTTTCTTTTTAATCTTTTATTTTTGGACCAGTCTTCTGCCTTATGTTTTCTTTGCTTTATTAATGGGAATGTACATCGTAAAAATGGAGTCGTTCTTTTAGGCCGATCTTTAAAATAAAATTCATAATCATACCTGGAGCCAGTGTGAACGGTCCGCTTTGCGAATTCGTAAAAGGAAGGATATAACTCCTTTTGAAATAGAATATCGGCAAGGCGCTTACCTAGATCGATTCTTTTAGATAACGATATAAAACCATTTACACTCGCACCAAATAGCTGCCCATCACATGTTGGAAAGATAACGGAGCTATAATGAAACCAATCCTGAAGCAGGAACAGCGGAGTTTGAAAAACTTTCCTTCTATAGGCTGGATGCTTTATAACAGGCTTCTGAATGATATTTTGTTCGTTAATGATTTGTGAAATCATCAGTCTTTTTATACATCTGCGGTCCCAAAAAAGCCGCCATTCCTTAACCATATATGAAGATACATGGAAATATCTTAATAAATGAAACATTGGACGATTCATTTTCGTCGAATATTGATAGAGCAGCAATTGCGGAAATGCATCTTGAAAAATAAGCCAGTTGGCCCGCTCATAAGTTAGGAACAGTTTTTTTCTTAATTGTTTATTTATTATTTTTGAAAACCATTTACCTTCGAGATCACACATATTCCATCCAGCATTTCGGGACACCATGCTTGCAAGGAATGACCAAATAATTTCGGGATTTCGATTATAATAATGAAAATAGGCATCTGTCCGGGAAATATTATCAGCATTGTACTTTTG
>NZ_JBALPC010000076.1:0-26361 GCF_036965225.1 Bacillus sp. JJ1474
CCTTCTATCATCAATGAATTGTATTAATCATTAAATGATAGCATAATTCAGGTTTTATAAGAAATTGATGAGATAAAAAAAAGCCTGAAATCAGGCTTTTCAATTAGATATTATATTGAGTTTACTATGAATGTTTTAAATTCCTGTTCAACAATAGTTGCCAAATGCTCGGGAACTGTCAAATATACAAGACCATTTCCTTCCAGTTTCGGTGAATATCCTAAAGGAATCGTTCTTCTAATTAATTGTGCAAAAAGCTCTGGCTCAGAAAGCTGCCGTTCAAAATACTGAAAGGATAAATTTTTTATTAAAGCAAGCGCACCTGAGACATGGGGTGCAGCCATAGACGTGCCGCTTAAAGTGGCATATTTTCCATTCAAAAAGGTTGAAAGGATTTCTTCACCCGGTGCTACTAAATCGATTTCATTGTGGGAATTACTAAATTCAGATGATCGGCGCTTTAGATCTATCGCTCCTACGCTAATAACTTCATTATAAGATCCAGGGAAAGCAAATTCGTCTGTAGCGTCATCCCCATCTCCCTCATTCCCAGCGGCACAAACAACGAGAATATTATTGTTTACCGCATTTTTGATGGCTTCGTGAAGCTCTGGCACATCATTTGGGCCCCCGAGTGACATCGAAATAATATCAGCTTTTTGTTCAATAGCGTAATGAATGCCCTTAATAATCCAGTCATATTGACCAGATCCATTTTTATTTAGTACCTTTACGATCAGCAAGCTTGCATCTGGTGCTACACCGATCACTCCATTATTATTCTCGACTGCTGCAATCGTTCCAGCTACATGGGTTCCATGCCCATTGTAGTCCATGAATAAATCTGGATTTCCTTTATCATCATTTGTAAAGTTTCTTCCGCCAATAATACGGTCTTTAAGATCAGGATGAGTTATTTCACAGCCTGTATCTAAAACCGCAACAGTTACACCTTTTCCCTTCGTATCTTTCCAAATCTTTGGTGCTTGAATTAATTCAACCCCTTTCGGAATTTCATTTGCCCCATCTGCTAGATTCATCAGCTTAAAAGGAATAACACGAACTAAATGCTCCATTTCTTTCCCTCCTTAAGCGTTACCGCTTTTATTAGAGATAAATTTGAAGCCGGTTCTAGGTGTTAATAACATTTTAATAATTCTGAATTCAATTTAATAGATTCGTTTGGACTGTTTTTGCATAGTTTTATTGCCATTAGTAGGAGTATTTACTTAGTTTTAACTTTTAGATTTAAAAAAATTAATTAATCTAACAGGCAGTATGCCTAAACAAGCTAAATTACTCTTCTATTTCGTTTAGAGGAGAATTTCCAATCGTTCCGGTTTGGCGAATCTTAACGTCAATTTCTACGGTCACTGGCATCTCCGAAAATTTTTGGCCCCATTCTTTTTTTACCTTTTTCCAATAGGCAGGATCAGAGCGATGGAGTGCTTCTCCAAACCCAAAAACATCAGATTGAAACTCCTTTTGGGTAACTTCAATGGCAGATTGAATGCTTTCCTTAACGTCTTTTTCACTTACCTTTTCTAGATCATAAATAGTTTTGGTTTTTTTTAAGTCAAGGCCACGACATTCAACGTCAGCTACATTCCCTTCTATCTGAACTTTTATACTGCCTTTTGGTTCTCCGTTTTTAACCTTCGCTTTTATATCAGCCTTTGTCCTCATTACCTCTATCCCTATTTTTCCCGTTTTTGGACAAGGAATCACGCCAAGGGTGCTTTTCACTTTTCCTGTTGCATAGTGAACGGCCCTACTATCTTGATCATTTAACCAGCCAATTAGTTTATCATTATTAAATAATGCCATTTCATTGTATTTCAGTATAGTAGGAGCGCTGGTAACCTCTATATTCTGTTTCGTTTCTCCCGTTTTCACATCTCCTTTAAGGGTGATTCCAGTTAACACCGGGTCAATCCCATCACTCACTAAGTCTGTTATAAGCTTATCTAATGTTACTGTAACAGTAGGTGCCCATGCTTTCTCTGCAGACTCAAGGGACGAGAATAATTGATTTGCAGGTATATCTTCTAATTGGGTTAAAACTTTTAAAACATCTCCAGCTTTAGAATCTTTTGCTACAACGATATAAAAATCAGTTCGCAGCTCTGGATCCCTTGATAGAAAGTCTAACGCCTTACCTATCCCTTCTTTTGCAAATTCTTCCCCTAACACTAAAATCCGCTGGTGTGCAAAATATAACTTTCGAGGTGATTCTGTTGTAATTTTCCTGATTGCCTGAAATATTGTCTCGCCTTTCTCTTGATAAACGACTACTGGAGTTTTCCCTCCGCCTCCTCCCTTTTTTGCGATTTCTCCTGGAATTACGACTTGTGCTGTCACCACAAATTGATCTTCTGATTTATCAATTCCCATCCCCATCACGATTGCGAGCTCATTTAATTCTCTTCGATTCCAGCAGCCAGAAAGAATGATGAGGAAACTAATCAATATGATCATAATTAGAATATTTCGTTTCATCAGTAAACTCCTAAATCTTTCATAATAGTTATATACTCTGCGAATCATGGATTTTTTAAGCAAAATAAGTACAAAATATTTATAGAGGAGTTTCCTGCCATTTCAACAATAAATTAGAAATAAGGATGGGAGTCTCATTATGGGATTTTTCAAACAATCAGCAAAAAAGCAAAGACCAAACCGTATCTCAGCTGCACAAAATAAGAAACAACAAAAAGAGGTTCAAAATAATAAATTAAACGAGAGTGTAGCTGGAAATATTCAAAAAATTAAAGAAACGCTTGGTAACAGTGATGATATTATCACCCGTGAGATTCGCCTCGGCAAAGAACAAAAAATAAAAGCAGGAATCATTTATACGGATGGATTAATCGATAGTACAGCAAATCAAAACTTTATAATGGAATCTTTAATGCTGGATTTGCCGCAACTCAATATTGATACTACAGAATTTGAAGATCTCCTTATTTATTTTAAAGAGACAGTGCTTACAGTTGGAGAAATCTCAGATGTATCAGACTATAACAGCTTGTTTGATTCTCTATTATCAGGGCATGTCATTCTCTTATTCGAAGGATTTTCAAAAGGTTTTGCGGTAGGAATGAAGGGAGGAAAAGAACGCAGCGTTTCAGAACCAACGAATGAAAACGCAATACGCGGACCAAGGGAGGCCCTGACGGAAAATATACGGACGAATACCGCATTAATTCGCCGAAAAATTAATAATCAGAACCTATGGCTAGAGACGAAAAAAATTGGAAAACAAACAAAGACGACGGTTTCGTTCATGTATATAAACGGAATTGCAAATGATAAAGTAGTGGCAGAAGTAAGGAGTCGCCTTGACAAAGTAAATATTGACAGCATGTTAGATAGCGCATATATAGAAGAATTAATTCAAGATGAAACGTATACACCTTTTCCCACCATTTATCATACAGAACGTCCAGATGTTGTTGCAGCAAGCCTTTTAGAGGGCCGTGTTGCCCTTCTTGTTGACGGGACTCCCTTTGTGCTATTAGTCCCTGCCTTGTTCGTTCAATTTCTCCATGCTCCTGACGATTATTATAACCGGGCTGATATTGTGACTCTTATTCGGATGCTTCGGTTTGTTGGGTTTTTTATCGCTTTGTTAGGCCCTTCCCTTTATATTGCGATTACAACTTTTCATCAAGAGATGCTGCCGACACAATTATTAATCGGATTAGCAGCACAACGAGAAGGTGTTCCCTTTCCAGCTTTCGTTGAAGCGTTAATGATGGAGGTTACCTTTGAAATATTACGGGAATCTGGATTGCGATTGCCAAAGGCGATTGGGCAAGCCGTATCGATTGTCGGAACTTTAGTGATTGGGACAGCAGCTGTAGAAGCTGGGATTGTTTCTGCTGCCATGGTTATTGTCGTCTCAATTACAGCCATTTCAAGCTTTATAGTTAGCTCGTATAATTTGTCCATTTCCATTAGAATGCTGAGATTTCCTTTCATGGCATTAGCAGCTTCGTTCGGTTTATTCGGATTGATCATCGGATTGATCGCTCTTACACTTCACTTATGCAGTTTAAGATCTTTTGGGATTCCTTTTATGTCCCCATTTGGTCCATATATTCAAGAAGATCAAAAGGATGCAATCTTGCGCTTACCAAGATGGGGTTTATTTTCGCGCCCCCGTTTAATCAGTCAGAAAAATATAAAAAGAGATGAGTCTCAAGCTCCGAAGCCCCCAGAACAAAATGAATAAATTGCCTTTGGTGTTGAAAGGACTTTTTGAAGCTATGATTTTCTAAAAAAAAAACAATGAATGGGTATCTTTTACAACTGAGGGGAGCCTGCCTATGTTAATGGTTATTGGAATTTTTGTTATAGCCATTATTATTATTGCTATTGAAGTACCTTATCTTAAAAAAAATAAGTTAAAGAAAGAAAGCTGGGTATTTTCGATTTTGCTGATAATTGGTGTTGGATTAAGCATTGCATATAATTTACATCTCTATATTCCAAACCCTTTGCAAGGGCTTGCTGTTATTTTTAAGCCATTTAGCGATTTTGTTAATGAACTGCTGATATGAATCTAGGTGATAATGATGCTTGAAAAGGGAAAAATATCGGTTCGGCAATTTAGAGTGTTAGTGATCTTTTTTACGATAGGGACGAGTATTTTAGTAACCCCATCATTCTTAGCTTCTTATGCACGGCAAGACGCATGGATTGCAGTCATAATTAGTATAGGGGTTGGGCTATTATTTGTATGGTTATTTACTGCGATTGCCGGCTTTTATCCTAATCTGAACTTTGTACAAGTCAATGAAAAAGTTCTCGGTAAATGGCTTGGGAAAATAATTTCTCTTTTGTTCCTTACAATGCCATTCGTCTATACGGTAGAACTTTTATTTTATTCGGGAACTTTTATTACAGTAAACCTCATGCCAGAAACACCAATAGAAGTGTTGCATATTATGTTAGCTGTTATTTTAGTAATGGCAGTACGTCTTGGACTGGAAACATTTTCACGCACTGCGGAAATCAACATTATTGCCTTTATTTTGCTTTTTTTAATGTTACTATTTGTTGCACCACAAATAAAGTTAGAATACATTCAACCTGTAATGGAAAACGGTATAAAACCTTTATTTCTGCCAGTTTTACATTTACTTGATGTTAACTATTTTAATGCGGTTGTGTTATTAATGATATACCCTGCCTATGTAAATGAGCCGAAAAAAGCGCAAAAATCATTTTTTATTGGTACATTAATAGGAGGTTTTGTCGTTCTTGTTATTACATTGTTATCTACAATGGTTCTTGGTGTTGACACGACTATTAGAAATTTATATCCGGGGTATGCATTAGCCAAAAAAATTAACATAGGCGGTTTTTTGCAGAGAATTGAAGCCGTCATAGCATTTATGTGGATTATGACGACCTATTTTAAGATGCTGATTTATTTTTATGCGACTTGTTTAGGGCTTGCTCAAGTATTAAATTTAAAGGATTACCGGCCAATCACTCTCCCTTTAGCTATGATCGCCGTTGCTTTTGCTTCAATAATGATTCCAAATGTTGTAGAACAGCAAAATTGGGATAATGGAATTAATCTAGTTTTCTCATTAACAATTGGAGGATTTTTACCTCTATTCATATTAGGAGGAGCATTGATTCGAAAAAAATTTACGAAGGAAAGTTCAAAAAATGTAATGTGAGTGAAACTTAATCATTCGCTTACAAGGTATTTAAGGGACTATGGACCGCCCCCTGTCCCTTAAATACCATGTTCAAAGCAATAGTGGTTGACTAGCTCTTCAATGAAGTTATGTTCAGGGAATTTTCCAGAAAACTCAAATGGAATTTCCTCAACAAATTTTCCACTTTTATAAACATGGATGGCTCCATCTTGATTAACAACACTATATTCAGCTTGAAATTGATATCCATTCTTTTCAATAGCACCCATCTATGTCATCTCCTTATTGCAATTTTCCTTTAGTATGAACTCAATTCTAAAAATAAATCGGTTTTAAGTTTTGCAGGCAATTTATTTTATAAATTTGCAAAATAAGAATGCCAAGTTCACAAAAAAAAAGAGCCATTTAGGCTCCTTCTCAATCGAATTTTATGCTTCTGTAACTTCAACTTTCTCCATAACATCGCCATTTTTCATTTTTAATACCGTGTCCAAACCTGAAGTCACTTTTCCAAAAACAGTATGAACTCCATTTAAATGTGGCTGAGGCTCATGAACGATAAAGAATTGACTTCCCCCCGTATTGCGTCCAGCATGTGCCATTGAAAATGACCCCGCTTCATGCTTATAAGGGTTGCCTTCTGTTTCACAATTAATGGTGTAGCCTGGGCCACCTGTTCCTGTTCCATGCGGGCATCCGCCTTGACTTACAAATCCAGGGATTACACGGTGGAAGTTTAGTCCATTATAATAGCCTTCATTTGCAAGCTTTTCAAAGTTTGCAACTGTTCCAGGTGCTGCATCTGGATATAATTCAAACTCCACTTTTTCCCCATTTTGCATTAATATGTATCCTTTTTTCGACATAAAATCATCTCCTTCTGTAAAAATCAATTCCTATCATACCATTATTGATAACCTAAATAAAAGTAATTGATGCTTTTTGTTTTAACTAAATAGTTCAATAAATAATACTAAAATAAAAATAATTAATCCATAAAATGATACATGCAGAAAAATGGTTGTTAGACCAAATTTAAAATCTTCAAGATTTATCCCTCTTCTACGGATTCTAGGCCGCATAATATCACCATCCTTAATTAAATATTATCCATTTCTAACTATTTTGACAATATTCTACCAAGAATAAAATAAGAATTGTAAAGCAGAAGTCTCCTAAACGCCTTTAAAACTTTTTATTCATCTGTTTTTGCTTGTTCATGATCTCATAGGATTTTTCTATTATATCCGACAAAACATCTCCTTTATAGATCCTGCCAACCTTCATGTTTTCTTGATAATATTGGACAATTTCATCCAATTTTCGAGAAGTTTCTTTTGCTATACGGACATTCAGTTGAATTCTTTTATCAGCAGTCATAGTGCGAATGTGCCTCCTGTTTGAAAGTGTTATAGCGAATGCTATTTGTTTGCTAGCAGTTTGATATCGACTATTATCAAATTGCTAGCAAAGCTATTTTGATTATACCATTAATAAAATGAGAGTATTCTTTCCTGTCGAAAAAAACCGGGTTTCCCCGGTTTTTGAATTCTATTTATTCATCATGCTTTTCCATTTCTCTTTAAGGAACTCCCCAAATTGTTCTAGCTCATGCACACCATCCATAAGCTTCTCTTTCCATATTGGAAGCTCTTCTTTAATTTTTTCTGCGGAATCCTTAATCGTCTTTTCAACTTCTTCCTGAAACTCTTTTTCGGTCATCTTTTCATTTACAGATTTCGTGGAGAATTCTGCTTGTTCAACATAGGGGATAGAGTTTTCCATAATAGATTTAAATAATGGGACAACAGTTTTGGAGCTGCTGCTTGATAGATAATGTTCCCGATCTGTTTGATCATAGCCAAGCCATACTGCCCCAACTAAATTTGGAGTATATCCAACAAACCATTGATCCTTTGTTCCGTTTATATCTTTATAAGGCAGCTGAGTGGATCCCGTTTTTCCCGCCAGCTGGACGCCATTTATTTTTGTTCCTTTTCCTGTTCCGGATTCAACGACATTTAGAAGCATCGATGTCATTTGATTGGCTACGGTTTTTGAAGTTACTTTCACTGTTTTCTTCTTTCTTTCAGCAATCACGTTACCTGTCGGGCCAACAATTTTTGTAATTAAATGTGCATCTTTTCGTTTTCCCCCGTTTGGAAATGTAGAATAAGCCTCAGCGAGCTTTAATGGGGAAATTCCTTTGTGCATGCCGCCCAATGCAATACCTAAATACTCATCTTCCTTTTCTAAAGGAATTCCGAAACGATTCAGCGAATCAATTCCTTTTTCAAGACCAATTTGATCGAGTAGCCAAACGGCAGGAACGTTTAGAGACTCCTCTATTGCTTTATACATTGGAACTTCACCGGAATATTTCTTTGACGCATTTTCTGGTTTATATTTTTCAAAGGACATTGGTTCATCCTTAAGCATGGATGTAGCCTGATAGCCTTCTTCAAGTGCAGGAGTATAAACAGCTAAAGGCTTTAAGGTTGATCCAGGCTGTGCTTTAATATGTGTGGCTCTGTTAAAGCCTCGGAATACATAGCTGCCTCTTCCGCCTACAAGTCCTCTTACACCGCCAGAAGCCGGGTCTAAAAGAACTGCTCCACTTTGAACAAGCACTCCATTTCGTCCACGTGGAAATAAATAGTCACTTTCATATACCTTTTCGAGCCCTGACTGTAAATTTTGGTCCATTTCGGTATATATTCGGTATCCTCTAGTAAAAATTTCTTCCTGTGTTAAGCCATATTTATGAATGGCTTCATCTAAGACTGCATCAACGTAATATGGATATTTTCTTTCGATAAAGCTGCCTTTTCCTTCATTTAATTGGATCGTTTCTGTGATGGCTTTTTCATATTCGTCTCCGCTTATCATGTCATGTTCTTTCATTTTTCCAAGGACAACATTTCTCCGCTCTATTGCTCGGTCATAATTTCTGAACGGATCTAGTGCAGAAGGCGCCTGTAACAATCCAGCTAAAAGGGCAGACTCACTAATAGTTAAGTCCTTTGCCCCTTTATTGAAATATTTATTGGATGCCTGATCAATTCCCCAAGCGCCGCTGCCAAAATAAACTTGATTTAAGTACATTTGCAGAATTTCGTCCTTTTTGTATTTCTTTTCAATTTCAACAGCAAGGAATAATTCTTCAATTTTTCGCTTATACGTTTTTTCAGATGAAAGCAAAGCATTTTTCGTAAGCTGCTGGGTAATCGTACTGCCTCCACCTGTTATTCTGCCGGCAAAAATATTCTTAAAGAAGGCTCGGGCTATTCCCTTCACATCAAACCCATTATGCTTGTAAAATCGTTCATCCTCAATTGCAACAACAGCATTTTTGACATAGTCAGGCATTTCTTCAATGGCAATCCCTTCCGAACGATTCGTTGCCAAGCTGCTTGCGACTTCCTCATTTTTATCGTATATGACAGTTGATTGCTTTAAACCTTCCTTTAAAGTTTCAACATTTGCGGTTGCCGCTATAAAGGCAAAGAAAAGGATCGTTCCTAATATAACCGTTAGTATAACTAACATCGCTATTTTTGTTATATGCTTATTACGCCAGAATCGTCTAATTGCTTCCCAAAATGGTTGTAATTTTTCCATTATATCTCCCTACTTACTAGTTGAATGCTTTTTTATAAGCTTCAAATATTATACAAATTTAACGATTATTTCGCAAAGATTCTTCCTTATCATGGGGATTGCCAATGTCAGTGAATTATGTTATAGTCTATATTGCGATGAGCTAATTGCGTAAGACGGATTGACACTCCAATTTTGGAATGCACGATGTGGCGTGCAGTCAACCGCCGCAATACGTAAAAGGATGCCTATATGGCATCCTTTTTTAATTAATAATAATATTTTTTTCCAAATAGACCCAGTTTTGCGGAAATAGAAGGCTTAATTGCCAAAAAGTTAAACCTAATAAATGATATTGATCAATCAATTTATACTTTTCAGCAAAGCTGCGAATATCATCAAACCATACAATATGCCTTTCTGAACCCTTCCAATAGTTAAAGCTTGGAGTAGATGAGTTGAGATCATAATTTATAAGAGCACCTGATGAGATCGCTAAATTTTGTGCATTTAATTGAGAATGTGCCTTTGTTAAGTTGTCAATTACCCTCCAATCATAACCATATAAAGGCAAAGCCATTTGCAGTTTTTTGGGGTTGATTAAGCTGATGGAATATTGAATGACGTCCTCTATCCACCATATAGGTGAAACAGGATTTGGCGGTCCTGTTGGATACCCATAATCTATCGTCATGACCGCAACAATATCTGCCGCTTTCCCAATGGCTGAATAATCATAAGCGCCGACTATCCGATTTTGCGGGAGGTCTGCTGTTTTCGCATGAACGTTTACATGAAGAATTAAGGGGCCAAGTGCTGTTTTTAATTCATTAAGAAAGGTATTAAAATCCTGCCTCCTTGGCGGCGGAATAAACTCAAAATCAATGCTTACTCCTCCATATCCCTTGTCCGTAATAAAATTCATCAAACTATTAATTAAGTTCTTCCGATAGACAGAATTTTCTAGTACTTGACCAATTAACTCTGGACTAAATTTCTGATTTGCAAAATTTCTGATCATCAATAAAGGAGTAATTTCTAATCTTTTACTCTCTTTAATCACTTGTGTATCATCTACAGCTAAATATGTGTATCCCTCATTTGTGAGTGAATAAGAGACGATGGCTAAATAAGAAATCTCTTTAGCTACTTGTTTTAAAATGGGGATAAATGATTGAGGAGAAAAGGGAATAATGAACCCGAGTGTCTGCATCGATAATTTCAAAGGAGAGGGTATATTTATTTTTTGTCCAACAACTAGGTTATTTGACTGAATACCGGGATTAGCTGAGAGGATAGCATTTATATTAGTTCTGTATTTCTGTGCCAATCCCCACAATGAATCGCCTTTAGCTATAATCTTTGATCTAATAGGTAATGCTTGATCAGGGATATAAAGGGCTAATCCGGGAATAATGATTCCATTAGCAGACAACCCGTTTACATTGAGTATTGATTGAATTGGTACATTATATCGCTTTGAAATTGCCCATAGGGAGTCTCCTCTTTGGACGATGTGAATAGACATTATTTACACACCTCCTAAATTTTCACCTGTACTATCATATGGTGTTCTTGCAAATAAATAGTACAAATTATATAGATAAAATTAAGCCAATTCCTACTGAAATTCACTTGTATGTTAAGCTTATTTTTCAAAAACGTATAAAATACCGTTTTTAGGGTGACTTATTTTTGGCCCTTTAAATCCTCTTTTAAGTAATTCCTTCCGCATAAATATCATTAAGGCTCCATGGCTAACTATCAGTACATGTTCATTTCCAGCAGAAAAGACCTCATCTAAGAATAAATTAATCCTTTCTTTAACAGCCTTAACTGAATCCTTTTGCGAAGGATGGTTGAATAGCCAGGCAAGCCGGACGAAAACTGCCCATAGCTGATAGGGAAGTTTAATATTGGCTTGAATAATTGGATATGCTTTAACCTCTCTTAATTTCTCGGTTTTTATTATCTTACCTACAAAGATTGCATGAGCTGTTTTCTCCGCTCTAGATAAATCACTTGAATAACACGTTTCCCATTCCAAGTTTTGAAGATCGGTTTCACCCTTTTCAATGTCGGATAAATCATAGTCCTCAAACCATTTTGATAGTTCTGCGGGAGTCATCCAAGTTTTTTCCGGTATAGCATCTTTTACTTTGAAATGCCTAACGAGACCTATTTTCAATTTTTCCTTCTCCCTAAAATTTTTAAAAAATGCTAAGCTGTCTTTCTTTAAAGGGTATCTTAACATGGAAAAACACTCCGTGAAGGAGTGTTTTTCAGATGCATAATTTGGCAGACCTACACTTGGAGACCATAATTCCGGCATAACGCTGCTAATCCACCAGAAAAACCGCTGCCGATGGCATTAAATTTCCAGTCGTTTCCGTGACGGTATAATTCACATATAACTACCGCCGTTTCAATTGAGAAATCTTCACCTAAATCGAAACGCAATAATTCTTGATTATTAGAATCATCAACTAATCTTACAAAAGCGTTTGAAACTTGACCAAAGTTTTGCTGTCTAGTCTCAGCATCATGGATCGTCACTGTAATGCCAATTCGATGAACATGGGAAGGGATTTTAGTGAAATCAACAACCAGCTGCTCATCGTCCCCATCCCCTTCTCCTGTACGGTTATCTCCCGTATGAACGACAGACCCGCTTGGATGTTGAAGGTTATTATAAAAAACAAAGTCGAGATCATTTTGGCAACGATTATTTGCATCTACTAAAAAGGCAGAAGCGTCTAAATCAAAATCATGTCCACCCTGATATTTATTCGTATCCCATCCAAGTCCAATGATCGCTTTTGTTAAACCAGGATTTGTTTTTGTTAGGTCAATTCTTTGTCCTTTTGCCAATTGAATTCCCATCATAAACCCTCCCTGAAATAAATGTTTATTCAATTGGGAGTTAGAAAATAATTTCCATTCCCTCTTGTTTTATTGAAGATTAATGGGCTTTAGGACCCCTTATTCTTTAGCCAACCTGTAATCCGAAGTCAGTCGCAATTCGTGCTAGACCGCCTTGGTAACCTGAACCAACAGCAGAGAATTTCCATTCACCATTATGACGGTATAATTCCCCAACTACAATCGCTGTTTCAATTGAAAAATCTTCTCCTAAGTCATAGCGAATAACCTCTTCATTAGTTGCTTCATTGACAATTCGGGCAAACGCATTGGAAACTTGTCCAAAATTCTGCCCACGGCTTTCAGCATCATGAATCGTAATAACGAAAGAAATTTTTTCAATGCTTGCTGGAACAGCACTTAAGTCCACCTTTACTTGCTCATCATCACCGTCACCTTCCCCTGTGCGGTTATCTCCAGTATGTACAACAGACCCATTGCCGCCTTCTAGTTGATTATAAAAAATAAAGTCTTTATCAGATGCACATTTACCAGATGCATCAAGTAAAAACACACTTGCATCTAAATCAAACGCTTGTCCCCCGTCATATTTATTTGTGTCCCAGCCAAGGCCAACAACAACCTTTGACAGACCAGGATTTGTTTTCGTTAAATCTACTTTTTGTCCTTTTGATAAAGAAATAGCCATTTAACCATCATCCCTTCACTCTAAAAATTATTAGAACTTCCTGCTAGAGGAAGATTCATCCAAGAAACAAAACTTCATTTAAAAAAATTATTACCCTTTCTATCCAAGTGTATCTTCTTGGCCTTAAAACGTAAACCAATTTAACTTATAGATGTTCAATTTTATTGTACTAGATACAACGGGCACTGACTACTTTAATATAATTAAATTTACCATTATTGTAAATTTAGAGGAGCATAAACTCAAGGGATTTTAATGGAGACCATTCCTATCCAATAGATTATCGCCTATTCTTGCCACCCTTTTCCTATATAGTACATAGCATGTAAATAATGCTGTTTGTATAAATAGCAGGAAAATAAAGGAGTGTTTTTCTTGGGTTTATACACAAATAGTCAGATTGTACCCAATCTGTTTAATAAGAAGCATCAACTAGAAACTCAGTCTAATCAAGATTCCTTTCGCCTGAATTATCTTCAAGAAATTCTTCATGAGCAGAAATTGGTTAATCATCAGTTGACAGATACGTATGAGAAAATGGATTTTCAAATATCCGAATCTTTAAAGGGCATTAATCATAATATCCAGCGTACAGCATCTAAACATAATTACGACCTTGTCAGATTGATGGATAGATTGGATGAGCAGGATAACGTGATACTTCAGTTTTTAGAAGTTATGAATTCTCAGGAAACCGCAAACCAGATTATTATAGAACGATTAAATGAGCTTGAAGGAAGGAATGCTATCATATTGGAAAGCCTAGAAAAAGAAAGCTTAATTAATCAAGCTGTTCTTGATCAAGTATCATTTCAGCACGCCTCAACTGAAGCATTGACTGGGAAAATTGGCCAATTCGAATCATTTTCACGTGATTTAACAAACCAATTAAACAAACAGGAAAACGTGTATGAAGAATTATCACAAAAACTTGAGGTGCATGAGGTATTTCATAAGACCGTTATGGAACGGCTAGACGAACAGGAAGCAATCGTTCAAAAAATATCGAGGCAGCTTGAAAATCTGCGTTCCTCCTTATATGAAAGAACATCCTTTATAAGTGAGAAGATAGAATCAGGCTTCAAGCAATTGCTGAAACCGGTCCAAAGCTATTTCATCAAATCGGGAGAAAAGGATAAAACAAAAAATTAGCTTATATAAAATAAAAAAAGGAAGGTGCTAAACCTTCCTTTCCCATCCATTTACAAATTGACCACGGGTAATTCTATTGTAAATGTTGTCCCTTTATTTAGTTCACTTTCAATATTGACTTTCCCCCCATGACTTTCAATGATGTGAAAGCTTACCATTAGTCCAAGTCCATTCCCTTTTTTCTTTGTTGTGTAAAACGGCTCACCAATTTTCTTTAGTTGTTCTGGTGGAATACCAGTTCCTGAATCAGTGATAGAGATACGTACATATTCATTATTTTTATATGTATTCAAGATTAGTTTTCCGCCATTTGGCATAGCCTCAATTGCGTTTTTAATAAAATTTATAAAAACCTGCTTTAAACGGTACTCATCACAATGAATAAGTATTGTATCGTCACTGCATTCAAAATGAAGATGAATTTGTTTATTTCTTATTTCTAGCTCAAATAAAGATAAGACATTCTTCATAATCGGAATAAGGTTTTTTTCTTTGAGTTCAACAGATTTAGGCTTTGCAAGAAGCATAAAGTCCTCAACTATATGATTCACACGTTCAATTTCATCAAGGATAATATCGAAATACTCCAGCCGCTCTTTATTCGTTTCATCCATTTGAAGAAATTCAGTATACCCTTTCATAGAAGTGAGAGGATTACGAATTTCATGTGCCACACCCGCAGCAAGCTGTCCAACGGCAGCTAGTTTATCTTGTCGATGAAGGATCTCTTTCGTTTTTTTCGTTTCAGTAATGTCATTTCGAATGGCCAAATATTGATACGGGTTACCTTCTTCATCTACGAAAGGAATAATCGTTGTATCCACCCAATATAAGGTTCCATCCTTTGCCACATTTCTAATTTCACCTTTCCAGACTACTCCTCGTCTTATAGTTGTCCAAAGTTGTCTAAAAAACTCTTTAGGATGATGTCCGGAGTTTAATATTGAATGGCTGCGACCAATAAGCTCGTCCCTATCGTATTTGGAAATCTCACAAAACTTTTCATTAACTTTCGTAATAATACCTTTTTCATCAGTGAGAGCAACGATGGAAGATTGATCAAGGGCAAATTTAATATCGCCAACTTCCTTTATTTTATCATTCAAGTGTGCCTCTGTTTCTTTAAGGGCTGTAATATCGTTTCGAATTGAAACATATTGATAGGGCTTTCCATCATTGTATAGGAATGGAACAATTGTCGTCTTTACCCAATAGTGTTTTCCATCCTTAGCCTGATTGCGTATTTCCCCTCTCCAAATATTACCTGAAGAGATGGTTTCCCAAAGATTTTGAAAAAATTCAGGAGGATGAAAATTAGAGTTTAATACACGATGAGTTTTCCCTAATATATCTTCCTTCCCATACTTCGATATTTCAATGAATTTATCATTTACATACGTAATGATCCCATTAGCATTTGTAATGGTTACAATCGTTGATTCATCCAATGCAGCTTCAATATCACGTAAATAATGATCACTATCAGCTAATCTTTTGCCAACTACAGTTCTTGAACCAATTAGCCCGCTTAAAATAAGTAAAGTAATAAAAAAAACAAAATAAATAATATACGATTTAGGATTAGATTCAGCTTGGGAAGCATTTTCACCAAAAACGCTTGAGAATGTCCGTAAAAGCAGTAAATATCCTTCAATAATAGCAGCCGTTATAATGACAGCACTAACTGGTTTAATCCAGATTTCATTAAAAGGCGACAAACCCTTTGAGAAAAACAACATCCATAGAGAAAGGGCAAATGAACTATAAATAAGGATGATCGAAATAATAAATAAAACTGGATTAAATTGAATGTTCATGCTCATTGCATATAACCCAGTGCTATGAATGGATAAAACAGCGACAGTCATAAAGAAACTGCTGATCCATAATTGCTTTGCTTTAATCTCCTTATCAATAATTCCGTAAAACGCGATACCCGTAAAAATGATCCCTGAAAGTAAAGATAAAATGGTAATAAGCACATGATAATTACTTGACCCATTTATATTTACGGCAAGCATGCCGATAAAATTCATTATCCATAAACCTACACCAAGCGAAAACGTTCCTCCTAAAAATAAAAACTTCCGATTACGTTCTGCATTTTGAACGAGTGAAAATAAATCTAAACCAGTATAGGAGCAAATAAATGTTAGGATTATGGCCACAAAAATTAACATTGGATTCATTATATTAAAAATCTGCAGCATGAACATCTCCCTCTTATTTTTCAGGGTTTACCTATTTGGAAAACACATTTTTAACCATACTTTTTGATTGTAATCTAATTTAATATTGGTTGAAAGTGAAATCTTAATTTAACTTATACAAAATTAAAAAGTGGAAAAATTTAAATTTTCAAAAAAAGGGCTACACATTTAAAATAAATTCGAGTATACTGTTATATAACAAGGAAGTAAATTATATTCTGTATTATAAAAAGGAGTGGAATCATGTTACATTATAAAGTGGAATCTTTAGAGATTGCGTCAAGAAAGATTTGTCAAGAATGCGGTCAAAAAATAAATGAATATACTGATTCATATTTAATGGAATGTGATCGCTGTTTATCAAAAAAGGCTGAATAGCAGGCAAATGAAAAGCTATGGGAAATCGCAGCTCCATAGCTTTTTCTATTGAATTTTCATCCCAATAGTAAATATATCCGTTTCAGTTGACAGTGAATAAGAAGCCGTTAACTATCAAAACTTATGATTAAAGAAATGTTACAGCATATCTTATAAAGGGGTGTTATAAATGAAGAAAAATGACGCAAAAGGAAGACAAGCCCTAGATAACGCTCTTAACGCGGAGAATTCCCTTAAACATAATAATTATCCGAGTGGTTCAATTGATGAACATCGGGCAGTTGAAACAGGCAATATTTTATTAGCCGCTAAAGAATTAGGTCAACAAAACGAGAATTCGTAATAAAATAAGACTGCCCGAATTTATTCAGCAGTCTTATGCTCGTAATTTATTCAATTTGCGGTAATTCCCTCATTTCAGGGGATGTATCATTTCCACATAAAGGACATTTAAGATCAGCTGATGCAAATTCCTTTCGCATCCAGCCATTACAGCTTGTACAAGCATAAACTTCTGTGTCCAGCATGACAACCTCTGGTTTATCATCTTGACCTCTTCTATTGAAAAATATAACAAACGCCCCCTTTTTTTCTAGTATGGACAAAAAGAGGGAAAATATCCCGCGAAAAAATTTATGACAATTTCTTTAAGTCAGGAGGATTTCAAAATTGGATAACCAAAAATCTATAAAAAAATATACAGCAGCTGGGACCGATATTGAAGAAGTCAAACGGCTGAATAGTCAATCAGGTCTTTCCTATAACGAAGTGAAAAGATTGCTTGCCAGAAAGTTTATGAATAAATATATTGAATAATTGATAAAAAAAGAAGTTGCAGCTTAAAGCAACTTCTTTTTAATAAATATCACTAATTTTTAGCAACGGAAAGGGTTGAATGGCCCTTTTCCTCTTTCAATAGCCATAGATTAAGGATAATCCCCAATAAGCTCAAAACACTGAAAAATAAGTATAAACTGTAAATATTAAATTCCTCATAAATGATACCGCCGACAAATGTGCAAAACCAGTTTCCTAAGCCATTTCCAATTGCCGAGTATAATGTAATAGCAGTAGCGGTAATATGAACAGGCGTAATATCTCTTATATACTGAAGACTTGCAGGAATGAATAAACCAATTGAGAAACCTTGTATGACAGCTGTTGCGTAAATGACCCACAGACTTGGCTCCATAAAATATAGCAGCCATCTAATTAAGGAAACAGCACCAGCAAGTGCAGCAATCTGCAATAATCCAAAACGGTGGATCCAGCTGCCTGCTGCCTTCATAAAGGGAATTTCGGACAATACAGCAATTAAAAAAGCAATCCCTATTCCTGTATAGGTCCCCCCGCGATTTTCAATAAAAAGGCCAAAGTAATTATTATTAGCGAGATTAGGACCAAAAATCAGAAAAGTAATTACGAGGAAAATGAGAAACCTTTTATGGACAAGAATTTCCTTAACACCAGAAAGCAAGTTCTGATTATTGGAAACATTTTCTGAAGGCATTTTCCTTGCTAGAATACTGGCGATAAATAATGAAGCAAAAAAGGAAATAAAAATGATTTTTGGATTCCATTCAGATAGCCTCCCCATAATAAAAACCGCTACCCCAAATCCAAGAGACCCAAACAATCGGATATTCCCATAATTGACTTTGACTTTACTTGAATATTTGATTGATAAACTATCTGATATCGGAATAATCGCACTCTGGAAAATGGCTACACAAGTAAAAGTAATAAAGATCCAGTAGTAGCCGCTGAACGTGATAAACCCAAGGGAAAATATCCCAGCAATTAAAGTTGTGACTGTAAGAATTTTAATAGGAGCGTTAAGCTTATCCGAAACCATTCCCCATAATGGCTGAAAGAAAATCATAATTATTGGGCTAATAGACATGATGGTCCCAATTTGATAGCCATTTAAATGTTCAACTTCACTTAAATACACACTGAGCAAAGGATACAAGCTCCCCACGCCAAAAAAAGTTAACAAGTAAAACCCTTGCATGGATAAAATATTTCTTTTTATTTGTTTATTCATTTTGGAAACCTCTTAATATTTTAATAAGCAAGACTTATTGTATCATTTTTTATTCTCACTTCGATACTTTAAAATGATTATCTTCGCAAAATATCAAAAGCTCCCAATTATTTAGGAGCTTGTAATCATTATTTTTTATTTGTCACGAAGTTGATCGTAAGCCCTTTTTCAATTTTCCTTGCACTTAATTGCAAAGTTAGTAAAGTAACTCCTACCGATATGATAAGTGTAAAGATGCTGCAAATAATGGTTAAGAAAGTCTTGTTATCATTTTTCCATTCGAGAAGTGATACAAGCATTCCAAATATACCTGTAGGACGCCCTTCATGCTGAAAAATGGGAAGAGCATCCGTTGGTATGAGGACAAGAACAGAAGGTAATGCAGCAATAAGTAGATATCCGAAAGAAAGAAACATTAATAAAAAGGAAACCCCTGTTTCCAGCCTGTTTTGCGGGTTATTTGGATTATATTTTGCACCAATAGCCCCAAGCCAAAGTCCAATTCCTGTTATTCCTAAGGACATGATCGCCACAACGGCAATCCCGAAAAAGATATTTAAGAGGCTCCATTTCAAAAATATGCCCCCAGCAAATTCTAAAATAATTAAGAATACAACAGGAATCAACCAATTGATCCAAAACTTCCCAAGTGCGATTTTCCAGCCTGATAATGGCAAGACATGTAAAAAGTGAATAGAGTATGCTTCCCTCGCAATTGAGCCGGAAGCAAAGCCGCCAGTTAGAAATGTAAACATAAAAAGGAAAGTAGCTTGTGCAGCCATCCACGAGATTTCTGGATTATGAATGATTATATTTATCATATTTTTATCATTTATGATTGATATGAAAGGAAAAAACATAAAAAATATAAATGGGAGAAAGGCTACCCATTCTCTCAAATCTCTTTGGATGGACCTCCACTCTTTAATTCCTATCATCATAATTGGATGATAAATCTTAGCACTTGCTTTTTTGCCTTTGCGTTTTTTCTTTGGGCGATTTCCTTCGTTCATTTTTATCCAGCCAGTTCTAAACCCTTTTTCAACTAGTAATGAAGTAATGAAGAGCATAAGTGCAGCAAAAATGAAAGTCATCAGAAACGGGAGAAAAAAGCTAAAAGACCCAGATGATGCTTCAGTAAGAACCGTTCCTCCCCATTCCATTGGCAGCCATTTCGGCATCTGTGGGATTTGTGTCATTTCTTGTCCATTTGGATTATTTTTCATCAATATATTAGGAAGCTGAAACAGAACATATACAATAATACCGGCTAAGGCACTCATTACTGTCATTAATTCCTTTGCTCTATGAACAGGAATCACTTGAATTAAAACTAAATTCATCATATAAGCAATGCTCATCCCAATCAATGTGAAAAGAAGTGAGGTTATGTAAGCCATTGGAAAAAATACAATACTAGACTTACTGGCAATGCCAAAAACAGTTAAGAGAATAATCGAAAATAACCAAAGAAATCCAGGAACACCAATAAAGCTTTGCAAAAACTTGACCCAATAGATGCTTCGTGTTTTGATCGGCAAAGTAAATAATAATGATAAATCATTTGTTCCATATAAATTTTTAAAAACCTGTGGAACTCCAAACAAAATGTTAAAAGCAATGAGACCAGAAAAGGCATATGCAAATGTAGGATCAAAAAAATCTTTAGGCAGCGTCAAGGCCATTGCACCTATCGCGATACTTAATAGGACAGTGACAAAAATTGCGCCGATTGCAGCAAAGACAGCAACAATTTTCGTACTGTCTGGAGCCGTTCGAAATTGATTTTTCCCCATTTGCCAGAATAATAGGATGAGTCTTTTTGTCATTTCTCCACCTTCTCTTCATCATCCGAAAGCTCAGTTATCAATTGTCTTACATCTGAATCCCCAGTTAATTCTAAGAATAAATCCTCTAATGAAGTATCGGTCTTGCCTTCCCTTTGCCTTAATTCTTCCATCGTCCCAATAGCAATGATTTCTCCATTTTTGATGATTCCGACTCTGTCACACATTTGTTCAGCGATTTCTAAAATATGTGTTGACATAAACACAGTCATTCCCTGCCGGCATAATGACTGCAAGAGATTCTTTAATGTTTTTGCCCCTTTTGGGTCAAGACCTACAGTTGGTTCATCCAGGAATAAGACTTCAGGCTGGTGAATCAAAGCCCCACATAAATTGATTTTTTGTTTCATTCCATGTGAATACGATTCTATTAGCTCATCTGCTCTTCCAGATAATTCGAACAATGAAAGGTATTTTTCCATTCTTTCTTCAAATTCATCCTGCTTTATTTCAAACACACTACCTATAAATCTTAAAAACTCTCTGCCGGATAATTTCGGATATAGAATGGGTTGATCGGGAATATACGCCATTTTCCTTTTTGCTTCAAGCGGAGATTTCCATATATCTGTCCCCGTTATTTCAACCTGTCCGCTTCCAGGCTCAAGTAAACCCGTCATCATTTTAATCGTTGTTGTCTTACCCGCTCCGTTAGGACCTAAAAAGCAAAATAACTCGCCATTTTTTATTTCAAAATTAACGTCCTTTACTGCATGATAAGAACCATATCTTTTCGATAGATTTTTCACAAAGATTGCATTTCCATTATTCATTTTCAACCACCTCGAAACTTTTATATGTAATTCCAACAGTTTATACGTTCTGATTGGAGAAAAGTTCCATAAAAGCAACAATACCTTCTAGTGTCTATCCATTTAATTACTAGTTAAATAGTAGATCATCTTCAGTAATTTTTATTTTCGGAAGTGTAAAGTATATAGAGGTGCCTTTATTTATTTCACTTACTGCCCAAATTTCTCCTTTATGATTTCTAATAATTTCCTTACAGATGGCGAGTCCCAAACCATCGCCATCTTCCTTAGCCTGCCCTTTTTTAGTATACGATCTTGTGAAAATCGTATGAAGATCTTCAGGTTCGATTCCAGATCCTGAATCATGGATTGAAATGCATACAAAATCAGATGACTCCTCAATAATTAGTTCAAGTTGAATTTTTCCGTTTTTCGTATACTTGATTGAATTATTGATTAAATTTGAAATCAGCTGATCCATTCTTCTAATATCAACAGAAACTAATGGATAGTCTGAGTCATTTAATGCTGGAATCGTAATGATAAAATCTAAGTTGTTCTTTTTAACATCCCATTCATACTGACCACAAAGATATAAGAAGAGTTTATTTATAGCGACATTTTCCATTGAAAAATGGAAGCTCCCAGCTGTTAGCTGTGATAAATCAAATAAGTCTTGAATTAGACGATTCAAAGAAAGGATACGTTCTCTGCTTCTTTTTAAATAGCTTAATTGTTTATCAGGAGAATCAATAATTCCATCAATAATCGCTTCAATATACCCTTGTATTGAGGTTATTGGAGTTCTTAAGTCATGAGAAATATTCGCTAAAAAGTCACGTCTCAACGTTTCTTCCTGTTCAAGTTTATTATTCGCCTCAGCAAGACTCGTTATGGCACCCTGAAGATCATTTGTACGCTCCTTTACTTTTTCTTCAAGCATCGTGTACACTCTTGCGTTTACGAGTGAAATAGCAGCCTGTGATGAAAGAATAGTTAACATTTGTATGCTTTCTTTCGTAAATGCATGAGTCATGATGTTATTTTCTAAATATAAAATTCCTATTAATAGATTTTGATACATAATCGGCAATGTTAGTACGGATTTCGGCTTCTTTAATTTGACATATGGATCATCAATAAACAGTCCAATTGCACCCGCATTTTCTAGGACAATTGCCTCTTCCGTTTTGAGAACATAATGAATAAGTTGAAGAGGAATTTCTTGTGCAAACTCGGAAATATCAACTTGATTATCCAATAAATAAGTTTTGTCTAAGTTCCCTTGAATGGCGGGATGTAATCTGCCTTCCTCATGAAGAAGTAAATATCCTTTTTCAGCTCCAGCATTTTCAATCATGATTTTCATCATTTTGATCATTAATTCTTCATAATTGATTTCCATTGATATTGCTTGCGTAGCTTTAATAATTGTTTCCGTATCGATATTTACAGTTCTAGCGACCTGATCATTTAACAAAGGAAACATATCTAAATTCTGTTTTTTTAAATTCTCTGCTTTTATAACTGCACCCCAGCTTACATATTGTTGATAAGCCAATTTGAAAAAATATTGTGCTAATTGCTTATAGCCAATTCTTATATAATAATCACCCATACATTCATAAATAATCGCTTCATCCTGTAAAAATCCAGATTCACCTGCTGAAAAGGCAGCTTTTTCATAATAGCCAGTGATCACTTCCTTGCTTTTATTCAATACTTTATTTAGTTCTGCCTTCATTAGCAGATATTTATGTTGATAATTTACAGGGGCATTTTCCGCCCACTTTTTCATTTTTTGTATATTTCTTTTTATTGTTCGAATATAAATCTTTCTATCCAGCTTAGTAGCCTTTTCATATAAACGACATAACCATAATGTTTGATAAAAATAATATTCAGGTGTTATAACGAGAACATTTGTTTTTGTTATTAGTTTTGACAACATCTTAAGTAAGTTGCTTGCCTGCTCCTCTTCTTTTAATAAAAATGCCATTTGCAGTCTTAAAGTATAATGAATAATATCAGCAGACTGATCGCTATTTGTAATTGGCATATCAAAATTAGGGGTTACATCCCTATTCGATAGTACTTCAAGCCAATGCTTCATTTCATGAATAAAATCTACTGATATTCGATAGTTAATACTTTTTACGAATTCCAGCTGTTTTTGAACACCCATCGATACTTCCTTAAGGCTGTTACCTTGAATAAACATAGTTATAATGATAAAGGAACTTGATGCACCAGCTAAATGAATGTTACCTGATTCGACACTAAGCTGCTGTGCTTCATTTAAGTATGAAAGATTGTCGCGCAATGGATTTCTCCAATGATTAACAAATGTGCCGAAAACAAAATAAACTCTTGCTTTCAAATTAATCTTATTTCCTCGTTCTACATGCTGTAATGCAATGTTGCCGTATTCATAGCTATCAGAAAAATTATTAAAGCCAGCACTTTGAATAAGTGAATAATTATTAAATACTAAGCAAGTAAAATCCGTTTGACCATTTTTTAATGTAAAATGAAAAGCCTTTAGCATTAAATAAGTAGATAAATTCTGATTTACATGAAACGATGGGGCATTTAAATTAATTAATGTTTCAATAAAAAGTTTCTGTGATGGTTCTTTCATATGTGGCAAGTTGAGAAGTGTTGCTGGTTTTTTGTTAATAAGTGCAAATTGAATAAGAAGTAACTCTTTAGCTATGTCTGCTTTCCTTGGATTTGGTTTAATGTTCCAATTAAATAACTGCAGCCCTTTCAAACCCGCATCAACAGCTTCATTTACTCGATGTAAATGGGTAAATAACATAATCATATTATTGTAAAGTTTAATTTTCTCTTCTTTTGTCTTCGCTTTATCTATTACTTCTTTAAAGGTATTTTCAGCTAGCTTAAAATTACTATTTAGATAGGCTGATTCCCCTAATCCTTTCATTATTTCAAAAGTTAGGGAATAGTTGTCTTGCCATGAGTCCTCCTGTAAAAGCCCCTTTGCCTCATAATAGAAATTGTATGCAGCCTGAAACGCAGCCACTTTTATTGCTTCTCTCCCCGCCCGAGCATTTAAAGTTGCTAACTCCTTCCGCTCTTCCTCCGATAACAATTTAGTGCAAATATTCAAGTGTGACACAGCTTCAAATAAATCCTCATTATTTACATGGATAGGTTGATTTTCTTTTAAATATTTACCAATTTTTAAATGCAAATATTGTTTCTCATCTAATGAAAGAAGTGAATAAAGGGCTTGCTGCACACGGTCATGGATAAATAAAAATTTATTATTATCTTCTTCTGAATGATTATCAACTATAGGTACGACAAACCCTTTAGTAACAGCATCCTGAAGTAAATGATTGATGTTTTGACTATCGATTTTCAAAATTTCAGATATTAGTTCTCCATTCACTTTTCTGCCTAAACAAGAAGCTGCTTTCAGTAATTTTTGATCATGTTCGGGTAGCTTTTTTATCCTGCTAATAATGAAGCTAACAATATCCTCATTTATTGAGATCTCATTTAATAATGTAAGCTGAATATGTTCCATTGCTTCATCATCAGCTGATACTAACATTTCTTTCGTTAAGCTTCGAAAAATTTGCGTGATAAAAAAAGGATTTCCTGCTGTTATTTTGTAAATAATCGAAGAAATTTGTGTACTTATCCGGCTATCAATATCAAATTGAATAGAGATCCAGTGAGTGATTTGTGCTATTGACAATGGTTGGAGGGAAATAACAACTTTATCATTTAAATTCGTAAGAATACTTTCTTTTAAAGCTGTGTTTACTCGATTGTTTTCCTCCAAATCTATGCCATCTCTATAGGCAATAATCAAAAATAATCGATTTTCCCTCGTATTATTGATTAAGTAACAAATTAACTCTAATGATGCTGCATCAGACCATTGAAGGTCATCGATAAAAATGATAAGTGGACATTCAATTGAAATAAAATTAATCAATTTTTGAAACATCATTAAATAATGACTATGATTATCGTATGAAGACATCCTCTCAATTGCAGGCTGTTTTCCAATAATCCATTCAATTTCAGGAAGAAGAAAGGATAAAGCACTCACATATGGTCCAAGTTCATGAAGAATTTTTGATTTCCAGATCGTTACATTTTTTTCTCCCTTTGATAAAATAATTCGAACCCAAGTTTTAAATGCTTGGATAATAGGGGCGTACGGAATATTCCTAAGTAATTGGTCAAACTTTCCTTCTAAAAATAAAAAATTATTTTCCATGTTATTATTATGCAAATAATGAACTAAACCAGTTTTGCCGCTGCCAGATGGCCCTGATATAAGAGCAGTCTTTGAGGAACCACCAAAGACGCATGCTAATCCTTCATATAAACTTTCTAATTCCTTTTCCCTGCCAAACAGAACATTTTTCATTTGTTTAGTAGCTTTATTTTGATAATTTAAAGGAAACTTCTTTACCCAACCGGTTTTGACAAATTCATCATAGCAATATTCAAAGTCCTTCTTTACTGAATTTACAGACTGATAACGTTCATCAGGTGATTTTTCCAATAGCTTCAAGATAATATTTGAAAGGATTTCTGGGATGTCGGCATTAATTTCTGAAGGCGAAGTAGGAATTCGGGCTAAATGTGAATGTATAGTTTCTGAAAGCTCTGAGTCTTCAAAGGGAAGCTTTTTTGTCAGAAGCTCATAAAAAATAATCCCAAGAGTGTACAAATTGGCCCGATAATCTGCTTGGATATTAATTCTTCCCGTTAATTCTGGCGGAATATAGGCGATTTCCCATGAAGATAATAATTTATTTGTTTGATCCGTTATGATGCTTTTACCACGATAGAGCGAATTAAAAGTACCTAATAACGATAGTTGTCCTTTTTCAATATTGACGATGAAATTATATGGATTTAAATGAAGAAACATCAAATCTTGATCGTGAATATATTCAATGATTTCACAAAATTGAATGGCTATGGTAAAAAAATCTTTTAAAGTGTACTTTTGTGTGTATACAAATTTTTTATAAAGCTCCCCTTCGAACGGTTCATAAACGGGTAGGATTTCATTGTTTTTTTTCTCCAACCGTATTGGTACTACAATGCTTGGATGGTGTATGAAGGATAGT
>NZ_JBALPC010000077.1:0-34700 GCF_036965225.1 Bacillus sp. JJ1474
CCAGTCCCTTTCTTACCAGTCCCTTTCTTACCAGTGCCTTTCTTGCCAGTTCCTTCACCAGTTCCTGCAGCAAAAGGGTTTTGCATTAAAAAATCCTCAAGTCCATTAGATTCCGCTTGGTTAATTAAATCTAAAACATCGATTCTCTCCAATTAGAGAACCTCCTTTCTAATAAAGTTCCTTTAATGTAAGGTACTGTATTGTATGAAACTTTATTGAAGTTGTCCTAGATTCCTGTCCAATTCTAATCCCTTTATGATCAAATATTTTCTTACCCTCATAAGATGGAATATCAAATCATAGAGGAATGATTGAATGACACAAAATATACCTGTCATCGGTATTATGATTAAGCCTCGGCATTATAAAAAACTGATGAACGATGTATGGAACGAAAGGCTGTTACCTTCCAAACTGGTGATAGACGGTAATGAGTATGAAAGCGGTATTGCCTATCGGGGAGATCACGTACGTACATTTCCTAAAAAATCGTATCGAATTAACTTTGAAACATATAATCAAGAGTTTAGCGGGAATGAAATTCATCTTAATGCAGAATATCGTGATCCGTCATTGATTCGCAACAAACTATCATTTGATTTTTTCCAAACGATTGGCTGTCTTGCTCCAAATTCTAGACATGTTTTCCTTGAGCTCAATGGAAAGCCTGAAGGTATCTATTTGCAGCTTGAATCCGTAGATCAATGTTTTCTACAAAAAAGACAGCTTCCAAATGGGCCAATTTTTTATGCAACTACCTATCACGCAAATTTTTCATTATTAACGCCGGAAAATGGACCAAAATCTTCCCTTTTCTCTGGATATGATCAGAAGGATGGTAGTGAAAAGGATATTCATGACTTAGAAACATTCATAGCCAAAATAAATACGATTCCTCGGGAAAATTTCAGTGAAGAAATAACGAAGTACCTGGATGTGAAAAAGTATCTGATATGGCTTTGCGGGGCAGTTTGTACACAGAACTTTGATGGTTTCATTCATAATTATGCCTTGTATCGTAATAGCGAAACGGGATTGTTCGAAATGATTCCTTGGGATTATGATGCAACCTGGGGGAGAGACTGGGATGGAGAAATAATGGAATACGATTACGTCCCCGTCCGAGGCTATAATACGCTTACAGCACGCCTGCTTGATCATAAGGAATTCCGTGATCAATATCGCCTTATGCTTGAAGAAATTCTGAATACGTCATTTACTATCAGTGCATTGGAACTGAAAGTGACAAATATGTATAACCAATTGCGAACGTATATAACTTTAGATCGGTATAAAAGCAGAAAATCTATCAATCTATTTGAAAGTGAGCCAGAACTGATCCTTCAATTTATTTCAAATCGGAATCGTTATCTTCTAGAACAGCTTAAGAATTTGAAATAGGAGGCCATAAAGTGGGACCAATTATAGTAAAAAATGCAGGAAAGTATGGCAGGGGGATATTTGCGGATCGTTATATTAAGAAAGGGGAATTGCTGGAGAAAGCCCCGGTAATTATTATTCCTGACCAAGAATGGAAGCAAATGAGAAAAAGTGTGCTACAAAACTATGTATTTCGTTGGGGAGAAGATAAAGCCATCGCTTTAGGATATGGTTCTTTATATAATCACTCCTATACTCCTAACGCAAAGTATATTACCAATATTGAAAACCAAACTTTAGACTTTTATGCCAGGAAAGATATTCAAAGAGGAGAGCAAATTTTTGTAAATTATAATGGAGATCCAAGTGATCAGTCGCTATTATGGTTTGACGTTTTCTAGGGTGCCTTTCATCACCTTGGTCAGTCCTTGCTGTATTCACGCAGTGATGGACTGACCCTAATACTTGGCTTTTTTATTCTTTGCTTTCGGCAATTTGGGCATTTTCCGATATATCCTCGAATGGGATCGATAAAAAGGACGAGCCAGTTAAAAGTTTAATTAGTTACATATATAGAACCCTAAGGAGGTCTATCCGTTTTTAATAAAGTTGATAGAATATACGAGTTATCTAAAAATTTAGTATAATATGATAGTATAGAAGTACTACAAACTCAAATAAAACTTGGAGGAAATAAATTGAAAAACTATAGTTTTATTGGACCTTTAGTAGCAGTTGCCCTACCGTTTGCCATATTTGAATTTTTAAGAGGTGGGCTTTGGGATGATCCTTTATTTATAATGCCCAGAGGACACTTTTATATTGTAAGTGCAGTTTCTATATTATCTACCATACTTGCTATAGCTGTTGGGGTTGTTGGGAAAAGACTAAGGAATATTAAGGTTAGCTTTTTAGCTTTATCCTTCATTTCTCTAGCTCTTGTGTTTGCTTTACATGGTTTATCTACACCACACTTTTTGCTCCCTGAAACACATTTACCAGGTGTTGCATCACAGTTAAGTATGTTATTAGCCACTATATGGTTATGGTTATCTTCTTTACCCTCTGATCATAAACTTGTTGAAAAACTATCACAGCGACAAAGTATGCTTGTTCCAGGTTGGATATTAGCCTTAAGTATTTTTGGCATAGTATCAATGAGTTTTCCAAACATAATGCATTTCATTCCATTAAATGTAAAGCCTCTTAATTGGTTTGTTACTGCTATCGTCTTACTGCTAAATATAATTACTATTATTCGATATTATCAAACTTATAGATTTTCACGGTTCCCCCTCCAGATATCGATTGTCTATAGTGCAGGCTGGTTTATTGTATCCCAGCTTATCATGATTTTGGGAGAGATATGGAGGCTAAGTTGGTGGATGTATCATTTTCTATTATTAGCATCAATGATTGTTATGCTTATTGGATTAATTAAGCAGTATGTAGTGAGGGGGAGTTTTGTAGGTGCTATCCGTGCATTATTTACTAACGATCCATTTGAAAGAATTACAAATAGTGCTTCGCCAAGTGTTAAAGCTCTAGTAGTTACTACAGAAAAAAAAGATACATATACAATGGGCCATACTTTTAGAGTAACCATGTATGCATTGAAACTAGGAGAAGAACTCAAGTTAAAACCAGAACAATTAAGGGCAATAGCTCAAGGAACTCTAGTTCATGATGTAGGGAAAATAAGTATCCCAGATTCGATTATCAACAAGCCTGGTAAACTATCTAGTGAGGAAAGAGAAATTATAGAGACGCATCCAGTGAATGGTTACGAAATGTGTAGAGACCTTGGTTTTATGAAAGAAGAGCTCAGTATCATACGTTCTCATCATGAAAAATGGGATGGCAGCGGTTATCCTGACAAGCTTCAAGGGGGAGAAATAGCGCTTTTAGCTAGAATAGTAGCTGTTGCGGATGTTTACGATGCTCTTACCTCTGAAAGATCCTATCGAAAAGCATGGACCCATAACGAAGCCGTAAAGTATTTAATTGAGCAAAAAGGCATTCACTTTGACCCTAAATGTGTAGATGCATGGGTTAACTTGTGTGAACGAAACCCGACAGTTTATCAATATCCATCTAGTACAATAAATAATGATACTACTGGTACATTGATTTCTTCATTTTAGATTTTTTGTGCTATTTGCAAAAAAAATCTAGAATAAATTGTTCCAAAATCCGCATGTAATATTAATATAGAACATAAGCCAAATACCGATAAATGTTTTACTTTTTAACACCTTATTCTTGAAAAGACACAATCCTATGACATGGTGTTATATGTCATTAGGGCTTTCTTCACGATTGCGACTTTAATTAGAATATTCGTTGTTAAACCTGATAAAGTATACTAGGAAAGTGAAGAATCAAATAGGAAAGAATAAATGGCAGCAGGTTAATCATTTAAAAACAAAAGTAAAAAAGGATGCCTTGATATTGAAGGCATCCTTTTTTGTGCCCTAATAAATGTGATTTTTATGTAAAGCCAAATTCTTTGCTTTATTACAAAACCATTTCTCCATTTATATTTATTTAGAGGATGACACATTATTGCAAGCAGATGATATGGAGTTGTCTAACCTTCAAGATCTTGTTGGTACAACCTATTTGCATACAGATTTTATTTTAATCGCAGGGAAAGAGGTTTTGGATATGAAGGATCTTTTTAAGCAAGTGAAGTATATTTAAAGGGAGCAGAGTCTCATACCATTAATACATGTTGGAACAGTGATATGTACAAAATATCTCTAACAAACAATGTTGGAGATGTGAAGGATGCAATTAAATCAAACGTATATCAAACTTTGTAATGTGAAAATCTATTGTGAATACTGGTTAGATGAAAAGCCTCCACTTCTTTTAATTCATGGATTTGCTTCTTCTATTTATACATTTAATCTTCTGATCCCTTTATTAAAAGAATATTTCTCAATCATCGCCATTGATTTACCTGGATTTGGCCGCAGTGAAAAATCGGCCTCCTTTGTGTATTCCTTTCAAAATTATGCCCAGATCGTTGCCGATTGTATCGATTACTTTAAATTAAAAGAGGTGAATATTGCAGGACACTCGATGGGTGGCCAAATTGCATTATATACAGCGAAAATCATTCCTGAAAAAATAAAGAACTTGGTGTTATTATCGAGTTCCGGCTATTTAAAAAGAGCAAACAAAGCGTTAATTTTATGTACCTATCTCCCTTTTTTTCACTATTACATAAGAAGAAAGGTCCAAAGTAAGGAAGTGCGGGAACATTTGAAAAACGTATTTTATAAGCAATCTCTCATAACGGAAGACTATATTGAGGAATATGGAAAACCGTTGCAGGAAGATGGGTTTTACATATCCCTGATGAGATTATTAAGATACCGTGAAGGTGATTTACCAAGTAAGGAATTAAAAAATATTACGATCCCAACATTATTACTTTGGGGAGAAGAGGATCAAGTCGTTCCAGTTCATATTGGTCATCAATTAGCTAATGACTTGCCTAACGCAAAGCTCATTACATATGAAAAAACGGGCCATTTAATTACGGAAGAACGTTCAAATGAAGTTTTTAAACAAATTTTAGCACATACATCAATATAAAAAAATTCAGTCATCTTAACTTTATCTTAACAGAAACCTAATAAACTCTTGGTAAAATGATTGTGGTAATTAATGATTTCCAGTTTCGGTGATAGAGGAGTGAGTTCCGCATAATGAAAAAGCCAAAAGTATTAATTTTGACAACAAGTTATGGCAATGGACACATACAAGTAGCTAGAGCGCTCGAAGAACAATTTACTCTTAAAAAAACCGCTGAAGTTGTTATTAGGGATATCTATCAAGATACAAATCCACGTTTACATGAATTTACGAAAAAACTATATTTGAAAAGCTACACAAAGGGGGGCGGGCAACTTTATCGCTTATTTTATTATGGCAGTCAAAAGATTTCTAAACGAAAATTAACTCCTCATTTTCCATATGGTTATTCGGAATTAAGTAAAATCATTACGGAGGAGCAACCTGATGCCATAATTAATACATTCCCTATTCAAACGGTTCCATATTTTCTATTAAAGACAAAAAAGACGATCCCCACATACAACGTTGTCACAGATTATTGTCTTCATTATTCATGGATTCATCCTAGAATTGATAAATATTATGTAGCGACTCCACAGTTAAAATTACAGCTCATAGAAAATGAAATGAACGAAGGAAAAATTGTTGTTTCAGGGATACCTGTACTAGATCAATTTCAACAAGCATATTCCCTTCCCTATCTTTTTAAAAAATATCAAATCACCCCCAATTTAAAAACAATCTTATTGATTGCAGGGGCCCATGGAGTATCAAAAGAAATCAAATATATTTGTGAGAATTTAATAAGAGACAAAAAAACTCAGATCCTAATTGTTTGCGGAAAAAACAAAAAACTGTATGAACAGTTGCAAAATAAAGTTCAACGAGAAAAGTATATTCGCGTGTTTGGCTATGTTTCTGAAATGGCTGAATTGCTGCAGCTAGCAACATGTGTAGTAACAAAACCTGGGGGAATAACGTTAACAGAGGCGATGGTAAAAAACGTCCCAATCGTTTTATTACCAGCAACACCAGGTCAAGAAAACGAAAATGCTATGTTTTTTCAAAAAAACAGTGCAGCGGTCTCATTTGACAAGTTGGAACATTTGGTTAAAGGAATTCACAAGCTAACTTTAGACAAAGTGAAATTACAACAAATGAAATCATCATTAGGAAAGATTCATATGCCTCATGCAGCCGAAACGATTGTCAACGATGTTCTGCAAGAGTATTGGCAGCAAGCAAAAAACATCAAAAGTGCGAACTGAGACAGGAATTGGCTCGGAGATGTTCGGGTTATTCGGAGTGCGTGTCACAACTGAAAGAACGGCATCTCGTCCTTTTCTTTTGGATTGAGATGCCTTTTTTGTTTTTCATTAATTTCTTATTAAGATTTTTGTGAAAATTAAGCTATTTATTAAAAATGATCAACACTAAATTTATACTCCGTTCATATTTCCCTTACATCCCTCGGGTACAATCAAAGTAATTCATAGGAGGGGGGATAACAAATGATAACGAAATGGGTTCATCATTTACATCAATTTGAATGTAATGTCTTTTCACTTATTAACAATCGTTTCGACCAAAAAGGCCTAAATTTATTCTTCCGTCAAATCACTCATTTCGGTGGAGCAACGGCAACCATTAGTCTTACCATCTTCCTCATTTTATACCTTGATTTTCCAACTAAAAAATGGGGCTTTGAAAGTGCCATCTCTCTTCTGATAAGTCATCTCTTCGTGGTTTTCATGAAAAAAATATACCCTCGAACACGTCCATATCTATCTCTAACCAATGCTCGAGTGGGCGAAAATCCGCTGATGGACCATTCCTTCCCATCAGGCCATACGACAGCTATTTTCTCAATAATTACTCCTTTAATCTATCATTTACCAATACTTGGATTTTTTCTTTATCCACTTGCATGTTGCGTGGGAATATCGCGAGTTTTTTTAGGCTTACATTATCCCTCAGATGTACTTGCTGGTGCCATTGTAGGAACAGCTTTTGGGTTACTCGCCATTTATATCATTTAATGGAAGAGGGGGGAATCAAGTTTGCATTAGGTCGATCATGGGATGCGATCTTCTCTGATTTATTGTTTCAATATGATGAGGTGATTGCACGAAATAGGCACAGGAAGGTAGCTAATCTATAAAACTACTGTAAAGGGTATGATAGATGAGGAAGTTAACGTCATTGGAATAGGATATGTTTGGTTAGTTTCTGGTGTATGTCTTGCTGAAGCATGAAACCGTGTCATCTCTTTTGATTGAATCTGAAACGGGACTATGAGACTAATCGTAAATCATGGAACTAGGAAAAAATGATTATTTTCCGTGGATTTACATGAAATTAACATGGAATTAACCTCCTATATAAATAACCAGATTATTATGGGGTCATATTAGGAGGAGTAAAATTATGAGAAAACTATTTTGTAAAAGATTTATTAATTTACTAGTTATTGCTCTACTAGTTCTACCAATCTTCTCAAGTCTCGCCATTCGTGCGCATGCAGAAGATACAATGTCGGTTAAATTACTTTCTGTGAACGATTTACATGGCAAGATTGATGTTACAGGAACTATTAATAATGTGAATTATGGACGTGCAGACTATTTGGCCACTTATTTAAAAGCCCATAAAGCAACCAATCCAAATAACACGCTAATTATCCATTCTGGAGATATGATTGGTGGCAGTTCTCCGGTTTCAGCCTTACTTCGAGATGAGCCTACAGTTGAAATCATGGAAGCTATCGGATTTGATGTAGGAACTGTAGGTAACCACGAATTTGATAAAGGTACACAAGAATTCCTTCGGATGGTATATGGCGGTGATCATCCAAACGGCACAAAAGGATATAAAGGGATGAACTTTCCGGTTGTTGCCGCTAATGTGGAATACAAAGATACTGGAAAGCTCATATTAGATCCCTACGCCATTAAAGAAGTAGATGGTGTAAAAATTGGATTTATTGGTGTAGCTACGGTTGAAACACCTAATATGGTGATGGCCTCTGGTATACAGGATATTCGTTTCACGGACGAAGCAGCAGCTGTTAATAAATATACGGAGGAGCTAAAAGCACAAGGAATTAAGGCAATTGTCGTTTTAGCTCACGTTCCTGGAAATCAAAGCGATGAAACGGCCACTGGTCAAATTGCAAATTTAGCGAAGAACGTAGATGACGAGGTAGATGTCATTATTGCTGCTCATAACCATGTGAAACTTAATGCGATTGTAGACAACAAACTTATTGTCCAAGCTTGGGAATATGGAAAATCCTTTGCGGATATTGATTTGAAAATTGATCGTGTTACAGGTGACATTGTTGAAAAACATGCGGAAATCGTTGATGTTATTCAAGAAGGTGTAACTCCTGATCCAGAGGTTAGTGCAATTTTAGCCAAATATAAAGAAATGGTTGGACCAAAATTGAAAGAAGTAGTGGGTTTTGCTGCTACTCCAATGAATGGCGGATACCCTATCAAAGGCATCATTGGTGACAATGCTCTTGGAAACTTGATTGCAGACGGAATGAATTATGAAATGAAGTCTGATTTTGCCTTAATGAACGGCGGGGGAATCCGTGACGTTTTGGCCCAAGGCGAAATGACTTGGGAGAATCTTTTCAATATCCAGCCATTTAATAACACACTGGTTACGGTCACCATTCCAGGATCAGCATTGGAACCTATATTAAATGCTCAGTTTTCATCCTATGGACCGGATGTCTCTATTGGTGGATTCTCATATACGTGGGATAGTGCGACAAGGAAAGTAGTAAATATCTATCTTCCTGATGGATCACCAATTGATAATTATGGGACCTATACGCTTACTGTCAACAATTATATGTATGAACATGGGACTGATAAATATAAAATTCGCCAATATGGCAATGACCCAGTTCAAGGGCCTGAAGATATACAAGCCACTGTAAATTTCGTGAAAAGCTTTAATAGACCAGTCCATTATGTAGCGGAAGGAAGAATCTCGGAAGACTTCAAGGCACCCGAACTGGCGGATGCAGTATTACATGGGGCTGACTGTAGAGATGGATCGTATCTTCATGAAGTCAAAGTATCCTTGGCAGCAACAGATGCAGGTATCGGGGTTTCGCATATTGAGTATAGCTTAGATAACGGTGTCACTTGGCAACGTTATGATGAGGGGTTAACGATCAATAAAGAAGGTAAAAACTCTATTCAATACCGTGCGATCGATAAAGTGCATAATGTTTCAGAGACGAAAACTCTTGAGGTATTCATTACATCTGCATCAATCGAAAATACGATTTCTTTAGTGAAACAAGCAGATGGGAATAATGGAATTAAAACATCGCTTATTGCTCAGTTGGAAAATGCAATCAAAACTTTTGAAAAAGATAAAGAAGATGAAGCTTATCTATCTTTAGAAAAAACTTACTTGCATATTAGCAAGCTTCCAAATAAGCATTTAGGGGAAATGGATAAAAACGAAATCATGTTCATGCTTCAATACATCATTGAACATCGAACAGAAATTAGCTGGAATGAGTTACCAGCCTTGTTAGCGAGTTAATTTTTGATTCGAGTCTTTTAAAATAAACAAGGTGGAGCGATACCAGAATATAGGGATTGAAAAAAACAGATAGAGGGCTAAACTGCACCCCAATTGTTAGATACACACATCTAACAGTTGGAGGTGCAGTTTTTTGTTTCGGTGAATCGTATCATAAGTAAATGAGGTTTTTTAATTCAAAATGACTTTAATAATAAAAATCATCCATTATATAATAAAAAGGGATAGACTAAATAATAGATCCTGTTCTCTGACATTGTGCAAGATCCTTATGGGATCTTGATTTTTTTCGTACAAGTTAAGAGATATTCCACAATTTGATGAGATTCTACTTGAATATATTAGAAAATTTACACTTTAAAAATGGGGGGTGAAGATGATGGATTTACAACTATTTTTTCGTAGGACGCTAAAGAAGTTTCAGATTTCATTGTTTTCACTTGGTTTCAAGGAAGAGTGGCAGCCGTCCATTGAGTGGATTGTTCAGGAGGAAATACAAGGAAAACGCTATTCATTTTACTATGCCGATACATTGACAGTATTGTTTGAAGTGAATAAATCTCTAACGGAAGAGGAACTTGCCTATTTTCAGGATTTATTTGAAATTATATTTATCCAAAAGAGTATTTATTATAAAGAAAATGAAATTCAAAAACTTCAAGAAGGGCTACAAGCCATTGTGACAAATGTGCAAGTGGAGTCGTTGCTTGAGAATATTCTACAAAATGCAGTTGATGCTATTCCGGCAGCTTCCACAGGCATTTTAACGCTCTATAATGAGCAAACCAAGATACTCGAAAATATCGCAACAGTCGGTTTGAATAAAGAGATTCGTCATGCTAAATTTCAAATTGGTGAAGCCATTGTGGGAAAGATCTTTGCTGAAGGAAAATCGAAGTTATTTACGAACCGTGCAGAAATCGATACATACTTTCATGATGTTTCTGAAAAAAACTTAGCATTGCTGGCACCGGAAAAAAAACTTAACCAGTCTAGTGGACTCATTGCTGTACCGATTAAGTTGTCTGAAAAAACGGTTGGTGTTATTTTACTCCACCAGCAAAAAAATCAATGGTCCTTTTCCGAGTTAGATGTGAAAACAATGGAGCACTTTGCCTCGCAAATGGCACTGGCCATTTTTAATGCACGTATATACTATCAACTCCAGGAACGCGAAAATTATTTATCCATTCGCAATCAAATTCACGATACGTTAATTTCTCTTTCTTTATCGAACAAAGGCATCCCAGCCATTGTAAAAGAAATTCAGTCGATCCTTCAAATGACTCTGATCTATTATGATTTCATATATAAAGAGGAAATTCAGACCCATCCTAATAAAAGGGCAGCTGCATTTCTCGATGAGCTGTTAAAGAAATTTCAAGTTTGTCCAGAAGGAAATTATGTTGAAATGGAAGGGGAAGCTTTTTACGCACAACCAATTATCCTTGATCATTTAATTGTAGCAGTCCTAGTTGTCGATTCAAAGCAGGAGATTTCCGAGACAGATCGTATGGTGCTTGAACAATGTGCAATGATGATTTCCAACGAGATTCTGAAAAAACAGTCGTTGATGGATCGCTATTTGGAACATAATCAAGAACTCTTTCATCGTATTTCCTCTGTTTCAAGCACTGAGGCCATTCAGCTATTAAATCAAAAAATAGACTATCATTTTAATCAATCCTTCTGTATGATCGTTGTCAGGATCATCCAGGCTAAACATTCTATTTCTTCTGAGTTGGAGCTTCATAAGCTCATTGTTGCTATCGAAAAGCAGCTAAAGGATTATGGAATATTTTTATTCGGGACAAATAATCAAATTACCATTTTTGTACCATATCATGATCAGGTGGATTATAAAACGATTAAAAAGGAAATATCAATCCTGATTAACAACTTTTCGACATTTTCCCATGTACCTCTATACGCTGGTATTAGCACTGGTCAACAGGATTTGGCGTATATAAAAAAACTAACAGATGAAGCACAAAAGGCATGTGATTATGGAGCCCGTAATCAAAATACTCGTGTGATTTCTTATGATAGTCTCGGAATCAATACATTATTTTTGACACAATCAAAGGAATATATGGAGGGCTTTGTGAATGAAATATTTGATCCTCTTCGTCAGGAAAGAAACGATTTGGCAAATACGCTAAGGGCATATGTTGCCTGTAATGCCTCTCCAAAGAAAACAGCGGATCAATTATTTATTCATATTAATACGCTTTATCAGCGACTAGATAAAATGGAAAAAATTTTAAACCTTTCATTTGATAATCGCGAGCATTTATTAAGAATACAACTGGCATGCTATTTATATGATAATTATCTTAATTGATATAGAAGAAGCTCCATAGTTTTTTTATAAACTGTGGAGCTTCTTCTATATTTATATCTTTTATACTAAATTAAATATTCGAAATATTGGAGGGATTGGATGAAGAACAAGTCCGTAATTTTAGCACTTTTATTTTTTGGATGGGCCTTAGGTAATTTCGATCGTTTTGTTATTAACTATGCGATTGTTGATATTTCTAAAGATTTATCACTTAATGCAACACATACAGGAATTGTATTGAGCACATTTTTCTTAGGGTATGCCATTATGCAAATACCAGGAGGCTTGTTGGCAGATAAATTTGGCTCACGTAAAATAGTTACAATTTCGGTTCTGTTACTTTCACTATTTACAGGGTTAACAGGGGTTGCCAATTCTTTATTTATGCTTTTAGCCATACGTTTCCTATTTGGCTTAGGTGAAGGAGGCTTTATGCCCGCTTCTACGAAAGCGATTTCAGAAACCTTCCCACGTAAAGAACGTGGTCGTGCACAGTCCATATTATTGTCAAGCGGTGGTGTTATGGCGATATTAACACCCGTTATTTCAGCCTATTTATTGACCTCTATTGGATGGCGGCCGCTATTTATAGGCGTTGCCTTTATCGGTGCCCTAATTGTAGCACTCTATCTCTTTTTCTTAAAAATACCACATGCAACAACAAGTCAAGATTCATCCAGTGTGCAAGTACAACAAGGTAAAAGTCCCTTAAAGACAGTATTAAAAATGCCATTGCTTTGGAGTATTTTTGTCTCCTTCTTTGCCATTTATACGATTCAGTGGGGGCTTACAAGCTGGATCCCTAGCTATTTGTCAAAAGTGCGCGGACTAGACTTAGTATCGATTGGCTGGGCTCAAACCATTCCAGGTGTTGCTATGCTTATAGGAATGTTACTGGCTGGCGTTATTATGGATAAAATTCCGCAGGGAAAAGAAAAGTTGCCTGGTATTATCGGTACGGTTCTAATCGCTGTTTTAATGTACTTTATGTTTACAGCGACATCTATTACAAGCTTTATTATTTTCCAAACAATCGTCACTTTTTTTATTGCTGTCGTCATTATTCTACTAAACGCCTTCCTTCTTAAAAATACACCAACTTCAGTGGCAGGATCTGCAATGGGATTTGTAAATGTAGGAGGACAGCTAGCTGGCTTTTTTGCACCTACAATAATCGGCTTTATTGTTGATGCATCAGGAAGCTTTGACATGGCATTTTGGATGCTGATTGGTTTTGCTATTGTCTGCTTGATTGCAATCTGCACATTCCGTACAACAGAGCAGCCTGAGCAAGAGAAACCATTATCAAGCGTATCTTAATAAGGAGGTTTTTCATATGTCAACTTCAACTTCACTATCATTTTCTCAATTTGTTAAAAATGAGATTAATAAAAAAAGACAACAATTTATTGAGGTCAGTGATTTTATTTGGGCACATCCTGAAATCCGCTTCGAGGAGAAGCAATCCTCTAATGCCATGAAAGAAGCGTTAATGAAGGAAGGGTTCGAAGTTCAATCACCTGTTGCCGGGCTTGATACAGGTTTTGTTGCCACGTACGGTTCAGGACACCCGATTGTTGCCATTTTAGGTGAGTTCGATGCACTAGAAGCGTTAAGCCAGCAAAAAGGGGCTTCAAAGCACGCTCCAATTGTCGAAGGCGGGCATGGTCATGGATGTGGTCATAATTTATTAGGCACAGGATCACTTGCTGCTGTCGTGGCCATTAAAGAATATTTACATCAGCACAAAATGAGTGGAACGGTTCGTTATTATGGATGTCCGGCAGAGGAAAGCGGCGGAGGCAAAGTATTTATGGTACGAGAAGGATTATTTAATGATGTAGACTTCGCTCTTAGCTGGCATCCTGGCAATTATGCTGCCCCTTTAAATATGTCCTTTCTTGCTACTTATACAGTTAAATTTTCCTTTGAAGGTCGAAGTGCTCATGCAGCAGCTGCGCCTCATCTTGGTCGAAGCGCATTAGATGCTGTTGAATTAATGAATGTTGGTGTTAACTTTTTGCGCGAGCATATAATCCCGGAAGCACGTATCCATTATGCCATTACCAATGCAGGCGGCGATGCACCAAATGTTGTACAAGCTCATGCTGATGTTGTGTACTCCATTCGTGCACCAAAACGGGCGCAGCTTGATGAGATTTTTGAACGAGTCATTGATGTTGCAAAAGGCGCTGCGTTAATGACTAGTGTAAGCATGAGCTATAAATTGGAAGGAGGCTATTCAGAAGTCATTCCAAACTCAACTATGGCTAATGTCATGTATGAGAAAATACAGGAAATTGGACTGCCGGCGTATACACAGGATGAAATGGATTTTGCACGGGAAATTCAGCAGACTTTAAGTGATAAGGATATTCAACAAAATGTGATGCAGTTTGACTTTGAAACAAAGGAAAAACTTCTTGCGTCACCGATTGCTACGGTGATCCCGCCTCTGTCTAAAACTGAAGAGCTTATGGCTGCTTCGACTGATGTAGGAGATGTTAGTTGGATTGTTCCAACCATGCAATGTAATACAGCGACATGGGCGATTGGAACCGCGCCGCATACTTGGCAGGTTGTATCACAAGGTGCAGTTTCCTATGCACAAAAGGCCATGCTCCAAGCCGGAGAAATTATGGCAGCAACGGCACTTGAGATCATGCAATCCTCCGATATACTTGCTGCGGCCAAGGCTGAGCATAACAAACGGCTTGGGGGTCAAACCTATTCAGCACCAATCCCAGCAGATCTCCAACCACCAAAGCTAAAATAATTCATTGTGCGAGTGGCTTTTACATAAGCCGTTCATATTTTTAAGTAAAAGCGATTGTTTTTGGAACCTTTAAACGGTTCATAAATACACCTTTCGGACTACTTTGGAGATGTTGCTTATGAAAAAAATCTTAATGCTTGCTACCGGTGGAACCATTGCATGTGTGGAAGGAAATGAGGGGCTTACTCCGGAATTATCCGTTGAAGATTTGCTGCATTTCCTTCCTGAAACATTCGATAACATAAAAATCGACGGTAAAATCTTAATGAATATAGACAGTACAAATTTGCAGCCTGAGCATTGGGTGAAAATTGCGGAATCAGTTTATAAAAATTATGATGAATACGATGGATTTGTCATTACACACGGAACTGATACGTTAGCCTATACATCCTCAGCACTGTCATATATGCTTCAGGGTCTGGACAAACCAGTTGTGCTAACCGGATCTCAAGTTCCAATTAGTTTTAAAAAAACCGATGCCAAGAAAAATGTAGCAGACGCCTTACGATTTGCCTGCGAGGATATTGGCGGCGTATTTATCGTTTTTGATGGCAGAGTGATTCTAGGAACTCGTGCGGTTAAAATGCGGACAAAAAGCTATGATGCGTTTGAAAGTATCAATCATCCATATGTTGCTTCTATAAATAAAAGTGATGTGGACTATCACTGGAAACCCGCACCCAGTGAAAATAAGGTTGTATTCAATGCGAATTTATGTACGGACGTCTTTTTAATGAAATTATATCCTGGCGCTAAGCCTGAGATTTTTGATTGCTTAAAAGACTTATATAAAGGAATTATTATTGAAAGTTTCGGAAACGGCGGGCTTCCTTTTGAAGGAAGAAACCTGCTTGCGAAAGTCGAGGAGCTAACGGATAAAGGAATCGCTGTAGTCATTACGACTCAGTGCCTGGAAGAAGGGGAGGACTTGCTCCTGTATGAAGTGGGACGCAAGGCAGCACAGCATCAAGTTATATTTTCCGGAGATATGAACACGGAGGCAATCGTTGCCAAATTAATGTGGGCGCTTGGGCAAGCTGATTCTTTAGCTAAGGTTAAGGAAATCATTGAGACGCCATTGGCAGGAGATTTAACCGTAAAATCAGAAAAAGTGGAACAATAATATGGTTAATTCTCCATTTATATGTTAGTTACCTAATCGTTCGCAAAATGTGAAGACCATTGGAGATAATTCTCTGATGGTTTTTTATTTTTATATAAAAAGTACAAGTGAAGGAGATCTTGTGCAGATAGTAGTAGAATCAATAATAGGTAAAAGACAAGTGCATTTTTTAAAGCTAAAAATCGGTAACGGTAGTTTCCTTAAATAAGCAATGATCCAATAATGAAAAATATGCTGTAATAGTGATAGAATAATAGTTCATCCTGTTCTAAGTAGTCAAAAAAAGTGAGGAATTGATGGTGAAAAAATTTAAAAAGTTTTACTTAGAGATTACAAGTGTATGTAATCTTGCATGCAGCTTTTGTCCGCCAACAGAACGACAGAAGCAATTCATTTCCGTGGACGATTTTTCTAAGAGATTAGACCAAATTAAGCCACACACAGATTACATTTATTTACATGTTAAAGGTGAGCCACTGCTCCATCCTAAAATAGACGAATTGTTAGACTTAAGTCATGAGAAAGGATTTAAAGTCAATATCACAACCAATGGAACATTAATTAATAAAAAGAGGGAAAAATTATTAAATAAACCTGCGTTAAGACAAATGAATTTTTCACTCCATAGCTTTGATGGCCATATTGGTTCTAAAGATAAGGAAGGGTATGTGAGAAGTATCCTTTCTTTTATTAAAGAAGCAACGAGCCAATCAGAAATGATTGTTTCCCTGAGGTTATGGAACCTTACACAAGACAATACAACGAATTTGGAAAGAAAACGAAACAGAGAGTTATTAGAGATAATTGAGAAAGAATTTGATTTAGACTACAAAATTGAAGAGAAGGTCGAACCAGGAAGCGGCGTGAAAATTGCGGAACGTATCTTCATCAATCAAGATTACGAGTTTCAGTGGCCTGCTTTACATGAAGAAGAAGATGATGGGAAGGGCTTCTGCTATGGCCTGCGAAATCAAGCAGGTATTTTAGCAAACGGAACGGTTATTCCTTGTTGTCTAGATGGTGAGGGAGTGATCAACCTTGGAAATATTAATGATCATTCATTTTCTGATATTATCGAGATGGATAGAGCAAAAAACCTTGTAGATGGTTTTTCACGAAGAGTGGCAGTGGAGGAACTATGTAGAAAATGCGGATATCGCAAAAGGTTTGGAAAATAGATTTGCAAATCGCTTGGTTAGTAAGTTAGGTAGGGTCATTTCCACTTATTATCTCATTTAGATATAACGAGGTGAACCTTATCATAAGTAAATGAAGTTTTTATTATAGAGCTTAGAAGTGGAGCACATTATTGCTTCACTTTTTTCTTGTCCTAAAGACTGACCATAAGAGCAAGAACGAGGACGAAATGGTGACCGATTACTTGTTAAAATGGGTCCAACAAAACATTTGGAGGGAAATAAAATGAGTAAGATTCAGGAATTCAATGAGCTGCATTTTTCAGAGGATCTATTATTTCTAGGAAACGCCTGGGATATGCTTTCTGCCTTGACGCTTGAAAAGGCAGGATTCAAAGCAATTGGTACAACCAGTTGGGGAATTGCTAACTCACTAGGGTATGCAGATGGAGAATTAATTGATTTTGATAGACACTTAGCAATAATAAAAACGATAACAGAGAATGTGAAAATTCCTGTTTCCGCTGATATCGAAGCTGGCTACAGTGAGGATCCTAACAAGATTATTAATAATGTTTTAAGGACAGCTGATGTTGGGGTAGCTGGTATCAATATTGAGGATTCATTGAAAAATTCAAATGAATTAAGAGACATATCACAGCACTGTAAACTAACGGAAAAAATGAGAATTGCGTTAGATCGATATGGTTATAAAGATTTTTATATCAACGCCAGAACTGATACTTACTTACAAAGGAAAAATCCTCTATTGGAAACAATTGAACGAGCAAAGGCATACGTTGAGAGCGGTGCTAGCGGGATTTTTGTCCCCGGCTTAAAGGAGGATGAAGAGATTAAAGAATTCACAATGAATGTTAGTGCTCCACTAAATGTATTATCTTTACCTGGACTAACAAATTGTAATAAGCTTAAAGAATTAAGTGTAAAACGTTTTAGTTTTGGAAATGCCCAATCTGATAAAGTGATTGCTTATTTAGAAGGAAAGGTTTCCAAATTATTGGAGTTTAAGGATACATCCCTTTTGTATGAGAACGAGCGCTAATGTGAAAGGTAGTGGGTTAAATGGTGTCTAATATCAATCTTTCATTTGAAGAGATGTGGGACAAAATTATCGCTTGTGATCGAAAATATGATGGGCTATTTTTTACTGCAGTAAAAACAACTAAAATATACTGTCGCCCTTCCTGCAGGTCAAGAAAGCCTAAAAAAATAAATGTTAAATTTTACCACGATATAAATGAAGTTGAAAAAGCTGGTTATCGTCCTTGCAAAAGATGTCAGCCAGAGGTTGAGCAATCCCCACATATTGAGCTTGTCAGAAATATCATTACGTTCCTAGTCAATCATTATAAACAAAATTTGATATTAAAAGATATAGCGGATCATGCAGGTTTAAGTCCCTTTTATTTGGAGCGGTTATTTAAACAGGAAACATCTGAGACTCCACGTACTTATTTAGAAAAAATACGTATCGATAAAGCAGCCCACCTTCTAAAATGCACAACCTTGACGAACCTTGAGGTTTGCTATGAGGTGGGATTCCAGAGTACTTCCAATTTTTACAAAGTTTTTCGAAGCTTAAAAAATTGTTCACCCAGTGAATATCGAAAGGAACTCCTAAATGAAATGGATTGATCATGAATCTTATATTGAGATTTATCCCCCAAAGGAATTTAATTTTGAGGAGTGTTTAATTTTCTTGGGTAGGTCTAATCAGGAAGTGCTTCATCAGATTAAAGAGGGGTCTTTATATAAACTAATAAAAGTTAATGAATCTTTGATTTTATGTAAAATAGGATCCATCAATCATTCCATAAAGGTTGAATTCCCAATAAGCTCCCCATCGATTGACTCTCGCAAAAAAGTGGCAGAGTATATTTGGGAGTGGTTTGATTTGGATCAGGAATTAGGGGAATTTTATTAATTGGCTGGTCAAGATAAAGTTTTAAAGACACTAGCCCATAAATATTATGGATTACGGATTATGTGCATTCCTGATTTATTTGAAGCGCTAGTATGGGCGATCATGGGACAGCAAATTAATTTAACATTTGCTTATACATTAAAGAAACGCTTCGTTGAACAATATGGCGAGAGTCTAACTTTCGAAGGAGAAACGTTTTGGTTATTCCCTTCATTTGAAAAAATTGCATCCTTGAATGTAGATGATTTAAGAAAACTTCAAATTACTACTAGGAAGGCTGAATATATCATTGGCATTACTAAAGATATGAAAAGTAGCAAATTAACAAAAGAATTATTGCTTCAGAAACAAGATTATCATGAAATACAAAAATCATTAATGATGATAAGAGGTATCGGAGCATGGACGGCAGATTATGTGATGATGAAATGTTTGCACTATACCTCTTCCTTTCCAGTTACCGATGTCGGACTTCATAATGCCTTAATGAATCTATTAGGTCTTGAGAGGAAACCGACCATAGAAGAAATAGAAGAGTATGCAGCAGATTGGGAAGGCTGGCAGGCATATGCTACCTTTTATCTTTGGAGGTCTTTATATGACAAAAATACATAAATTAGATTATGAATCACAAATTGGTGTAATCGAAATAATCGGCACTAATAAAGCAATCAGCTCGATCTTATTTTCTGAAAAGGAAAAAAAGGAGAATTTTTTAAAGACCGAAACTCCTCCAGTTGTAACTGAATGCTATAACCAACTTGACGAATATTTTAATGGTGCTCGTCGTGACTTTTCATTCCCGTTTCAATTTGAAGGGACTGACTTTCAAAAAACAGTATGGGAAGCTTTAATAGCAATCCCCTATGCGGAAACGGGGTCCTATAAGGATATTGCCCTATCAATTGGGAATGAAAAAGCCATTAGAGCTGTAGGGAGTGCAAATGGAAAAAACAAGTTAAGCATTATCATTCCTTGTCACAGAGTAATCGGTTCAAATGGGAAATTAACCGGTTACGCAGGAGGTCTATGGAGAAAAGAATGGCTGCTTCAACATGAGAGGTCTTCTAATAAGGGACATAAGTAGATGTTAAGAACCCTAAAGAATCTCATTTAGATCTGTTACGGTGAACCGTATCACAAATAATGGTAAAGCAGAGAGTGGAAATTCAAATAAATAAAGAAACTTTATCAAGACTGGCTTTTTAATAAAATGAATCTGGTGGAAGAGTTAGTTTTCCAATTACACGTGGCTTTGCACAGTGTGTTTAGTATTATTTTTGGGTTTACTCATTCTTCTTCCAGACTAAGATAAGTTACTTCCATTCATTTGATTGCTATGACAATCAGTTAATTATTTAAAATAATTTTATGGTAAAAACAAACGGGAAAAGGTATTTATTATTCCTGTTTGTTTTTTTTTAACTGATTAATTACCCATGTTAAATAATATACATACATTAGCAGTAAACCAGGATGTATACATGAAAGGAGAAGATTGCTTTGAATGGATCGTTACTTAATTCCTTTAGAAAAGGTGGATATATTTTCTATGCAAGGCATGGGGAAGCGACCATTGGAAGTGATTTACCCTATTTAAACTTTCAAGACTGTTTAACCCAAAGAAATCTTTCTGAAAAGGGACGTAGGCAGGTTATTTATTATGGAGAAATTCTTCGATACTTACAAATACCAATTAAATACCCTGTTTCCGCAAGTCCTTTTTGCAGGACAATAGAAACAGCACAGTTAGCATTTGGAAGTGGCAATGTTCAAGTTAATCCTTTTTGGTTTGAGATATATAGGTTGGGTGGAAATCTACCTAGTAGTAATAGACAAAGAATTTTAAATAATTTTAAGACTGTTTTGGAAACAGTTCCGGAAGAGGGAAGAAATAAGGTTATTGTTGCTCACAGTTTCCCAGAAGGGGTAGGTTTAGGTCTAATACCTAATATGGGGACAGTTATTATAAAGCCTAAAGGGGAAGGTAATGGTTATGAAGTTGTTGGTCAATTATCTTTAGAAGATTTGAGTAAATTAGATAGTTAGAAGAAGGTTCTTTACCAGAAAAGCATAGGTGAAAGTAACTCTAGATAAGAAGTGTTAAAGAGGCTAACTTAAAATAGAGAAGACCGTCCATGTTGTTTAGACGGTCTCCTTTTGGTTTTCTTAAACTTGAACTTCACTCATTAATGCATGATTGTTAACTTCTGTATCTTTAAAAAGTGTCTGGTGTACACCAGAATTTATTCGGACTTTTCGACATTATTCGAGGTGTGGCATTTTCAAGTCCACTGTATATAACACTTCCAAATACAATCTGTATGTACCATTTCTCAGATAATTTCGAATATCTGTTATAATAGTAGTTAAAGTCTATTCATATCTCTATATCAAAAGTAGGAGTAAAGACGCCTATCTTACGGTATTAACCAAATGAATAGATTGAACTTTATATATGTAAATGATTCTTCAAACTCTTATATAGAGATAAATAAGGAGTGATTGCTTTGGAATTAAATGATGTTATATTCGGTCATAGATCCATACGGGAATATGAAGATAGGGAAGTAAGTCAAGAACTGTTAGAGCAAATATTAGATGCAGGCATTCGTGCCTCATCAAGTGGGAATATGCAAACTTATTCGATCATTGTCACAAAGGACAAGGAGCTTAAGCAAAAATTATACACAGCACATATGGAACAATCGATGGTTGTTGATGCACCTATACTATTAACCTTTTGTGCTGATTTTAATAGAATGAGAAAATGGCTTTCACTCAATGATGCACCTGTCCATTTTGATAATTTCATGAGCTTTATGATTGGGGCAATTGATGCTAGTTTAGTAGCACAAAACTGTGCTTTAGCAGCAGAGAATGCTGGGCTGGGCATTTGTTATATGGGCTCAACGCTAGCAAATTGTGATCAAATTGGTGAACTGCTAAACTTACCGCCAAATGTCGTACCAGTTGTTGGTTATTCATTAGGATATCCCGCAGAAAACCCTGCCCCGCGTGATCGATTGCCAAGGCATGGAATTGTTCACTATGACCAGTATCGTGATTATTCAGATGAGGAAATTCTAGAAATCTACAAAGAAAGAAATGAAAAGGGATGGAAACGCTACATGGACATTCCTAGGCTAAAAGAAATGACAGAACGACTGGGATTAAAGAATCTAGCTCAAGTCTATACCATTGCCAAATATACGCAAGAATCTCATATCGAGTTTTCGCAAACAGTGCTGAATTACTTGGAGAGGCAGAACTTTATGAAAAATGATTGAGGTTTTTTAAGTTGATGCTAATTCAAAGGAGGCATAGTGTGAAACACCTTTATATAAAACAAAAGGTATTCAGTCTCGGTGGCAAATTTACGGTAAAGGATCAGCAGCAACGGATTAACACAGGGACGTAAAATAAAAAATGCTGACGGATTTTTTTGGAAATTCAATAAAAAAGCTAGACAAGATATTATTACATGGTGTTATTTCATGTCTAGCTTACCTTACTCAATTATCTCTAAAACCTCATCAAGTGAAAAAATATCTTGGATAAGATGATCCTTTGCTTATTCTTTAATTTCTCTCGCAGCCAAAGAAGGTCAAGTCTGGTTGGAGATCTGCAGCTCCCAGAACGGGGCCGGAAGCAAAATCAGCGATACTAAGATTAAACAAAGTATCACTAGAAGAAGGTGGACCAGTTGTAAAAGAAACCTCAAATTCTCTTGGCGTTGTTTCACCAGTTACAAGTCCCTCACCCTTTAGGTCTACTATACATACATCGGCATCCAAAAAACCGCAACTAACGGATTCAGTACTTGCTGGGGTTGCAGAAAACGTAAAACTCCTATCATCGCCGCCATTGCTTTGGTCGAAAAATGTTGCGGTAAAGGTAGTTGATTCTAGTCTATCTGCACAGGCATTCACAGAAAGAGTTATTGATCCAGGCCTAGTAGAACGATCTTCAAAGAAAAACATGTCAAGATTTTCTGTTGCTGCATCAGGATTTGTACGCACCCCACACGAACATCTTAGTCCCATGATTACACATCCTTTCTTCGTAAATTACTACCAAAATATGTCCAAATGGACAAGCCGGTCTGTATGATACACCTGTGTCTCTTAAAAAAGGTGCTTGTCCGAGTGAACGAGCCTAGGTATTAAATTTTATCCCATTTACATAGCAGTGGATTTCGCAATCGAAATCACACTGCTTTTTAATGATTGTACAGGTGGAAATTATTTTTTATTTTTGTTACGCCTGTTCTTCTTCCCCATAAAGTTCATTTAAATGTGCTATATGTCCTAATCCCCATTCATGCATTGACACCATTAGAGGTATTAGTCCTTTTCCATATTCGGTTATTGAATATTCAACTTTTGGAGGAATTTGTGCATAAATCTTACGGTTTAGAATATCATGATATTCCAATTCCCTTAGTTGAGTAGTAAGCATTTTTTTCGTTACATCTGGAATTAAGCGTTGAAGTTCACTAAAGCGCAGTGTTCCGTTTTGAATTAAATGAAAAAGAATAACAGGCTTCCATTTTCCAACAAGAATATCAAGAGCTGTTTCAATCGTTCCAGCTCCATTTCCTTTACATTCGTCAGCCATTTAGCTTCCTCCCTCTAAGGTATCTTTTTGTATACTATGGCACATTAATGTACCTACTTCCAGAAATTTCCCTTAGGTATTATTCTAACCTTAGAAGTTAAATTGAAACAAGGGGGGATTGTTTCAATGAAGTTGACAGTTCGTATTATACAAGGCTTATTAGCTATCGGATTCTTATTATTTGGTTATATAAAATTAAGGGCAGATCCCATGCAGGTTGATGCATTTAACAATGTGTATGGATATGGCACAGGTTTTATGTATGTAGTAGGGGCAATCGAAGTTGTTTTAGGAATTGGATTAATCGTTGGTTATTGGAAGGAAAATTTAGTTCTTATTTTTAGTGGGTTATTAGCAATGGTTATGACTGGAGCAGTTTTTACCCATTTACAAGCAGGCCAAGGATTTGGAGTTGCCATGATGCCGTTTATTCTTCTTATTTTAGCCGTTATCGTGTTTTGGGGTCAGAGAAAAATAAATTCAATTAAAGAGGAGATTATTGTATGAATATAGCACTATGGGCTGTTCAAGTTTTATTAGGGCTAATGTTTTTAATGGCAGGGTCTACGAAAGCTTTGACTTATGAAAAAGCAAAAGCTAGCATGCCTTGGGTAAAGGATTCTTCAAAAGGATTGGTGATATTTATCGGGGTAGCAGAGCTGCTTGGAGCTATTGGTTTAATTGTACCTTATGCAACTGGAATCGTACCTGTATTGACACCGATTGCAGCTTTAGCACTTGGAGTCGTTATGATTCTTGCGGCCGGATTTCATATTAAAAGGAATGAAAATAAGGCTATTGGGATGAATCTTATTTTATTAGCGTTAGCCATATTTGTGGCAATTGGACGTTGGTAGAAGGAGTAAAAAAGATGATGCCTTCATTATTTATCGGTCATGGCTCCCCATATTTAGCTGTTCAACAAAATGAATATTCCCAGTTTTTATCTGAATTAGGAAAACAATATAAACCAAAAGCCATTGCCATATTTAGTGCTCACTGGGAAAGTGAGATTGTCTCATTAACCTATACAGATGATATTCTTGATACTGTCTATGACTATTACGGTTTTCCCGATGTAATGTATCAAATCAAATATCCGGTCAAGGGTTCTACTAAAGTCGCCCAAATTCTTGAGAAACGGTTTAAGAATGCAGGAATCAAAACCCAAAGGGAAGAAAGACGCGGATTGGACCACGGTTCATGGGTAGCACTTCGCCACATGTATCCAGACGCAGACATCCCAGTAATACAATTATCTGTTCATCCTTTCTTATCTCCTAAAGAACAATATAACATTGGGAAGGCGTTACAAGGGATAGGAGAGGAAGATATTTTGGTTATTGGAAGCGGTACAACGGTCCACAATTTTCAATGGTTTTTCCCTGACGCAACCGAACCGACTAAAGAAGCAGTTGAATTTGATAATTGGGTCATTGAAATGGTCCAAAAAAGGGATCTAAACGCCTTGGATCATTATCTTCAATTAGCTCCCCATGCACGTTTAGCCGTACCGAGACCTGAGCACTTTGTTCCCCTCTTTATTGCAATGGGGAGCGGAGACGAAAGGAAGACTCCAAAAGTTATCAATCAAACTTATGAATTTGGAGCAATGAGTAATTTGTGTATGGAATTTTAAAGAATGCATGATGGTAAAAGTTTTAATTTTCGAATTAAATATTGGAGAAACTAGCACAGTTTTTGACTGTGCTTTTTCTACGTTGTCATTTAAAAACTAAGCTAGATGAGATATTTCATTGATAACGTATCTTGTTTAGCTTACTTTTTTTTGTTTGGATTGATTACCATTAATAATATAGCATCAATAGCTGTGAAGAACAGTGCCTGTCACTGTTGGTTTTGGTGGAGCAGGTTCATCGGGCTTTTAGGATAAATCGAGGTGAACCTTACCATAAATAGAGGCGGTTTTTTGATAGTTAACCGAATATGAAAAGGGGGCGATTCTGTACAAAAGTAAGAATTGCCCCCTGTAATATTGAATAATAGAATGTCCGTAAAAGTACCCAAATTCCTATTCGCTTACATTATTTCTTTAAATAGAACCCTGTTATGATCCAAGCTAACCCATACAATCCTCCGGATAATAATCCACTAACAAGGGCATTTATGCTGTATATAAAAATCAAGGAGACGGCAACCATGGGTACAGTTAGAAGGAACAAAATAGCTGCGGTTTGAGGAAGTTCTTTCCGGCGGTGTAGCACTAGGCCAAGTGGAAGTGCGCCAAGATACATTACTATAATGCTAATACCGGCGACTAAATGGACCAAATCCATGAAAGATTTAAAGTCAAAGAAGCCGTGTAAAATAAAAGCTAATGCCACAATTGCAAAAATCCCCTGTCCGATTCCTGAAAGAAAGACCCCTGTTCGCCACATAAAACCTGCTTTTGTAACTGTAACTCGATTATTGAGTCCATGCAGACCAAGTAGTAAACCACACATTGCCACAAACAGCATGGTATCATTAAGGTAATAGACATAATGAGTAACATCTTGCGGAATTCCGTCATTTCCGGGTGTCACCTCAAGGTACCCTTGCCAAATGTTACTGATGGCCAAAAGTGAACCGCCTGTTATTGCGCCTAAGGCAGCCAGACCAAGCCGTCCATTACTTGGGCCCCCTAATGTGGAAGAAATCTCCCCATGTTTGCCATTTTCCATCCTCGCATCCCCCCTCTAGAGTGTTCTGAGTTGCATTATTAAGATATTCTTGTTCTCTGGCTTTGAGTACGTAAAAATGAATTTGGTGACAAATCATTTTTAAATGCGAATTTTGGAAAATGAAGTTATTTTACCCTATCCAACGTTACAGTGAATCGTATGGCAAGTTTACAAAAGCCAAATAAAAAGGGATACAGTCTTAAAAATAGTTTCCGAGAGAAAACTGCACCCGATTGTTAGACACAACTAACTATTGGGGGGTGTTTTTTAATGGTGCATCCTTGGAAAATTTCCCTTTTGTTACTTAGAGCTCATCTCTTCCTCTGTACTTTTATGCTCGGCAGAGGGGAAATTTTACAAGAGTAGTGAAAGTGTCCTTTCGAATCTACCAATTTTGAATATATTGTCATATAACGAATAGCATATTTTATAATAGAGGAAGATGACAATGTATAAAAAAGTAGCTGTAGCAATTATTCATGGAATGGGAAATCAAACAGAGGGTTTTGCTAAGGAAACAATAGCCAAGATTCATAAAAAATTCACTGAAAAAATGAAGCATCTAGTTGAAGATCCTGCTTCCCAGCTAGTCATCCAACCGGTCCTAAGGACAACTGTTTTTAAAGACAGAAAGGAAAATCTGTTTAAAAAATTGGTTCTGGACAATAAATTAAATTATCAAGGACTAAGGAATTTCCTTATCAATTATTTAGGCGATGCCGTTGCCTATCAACCGGTGGAGACTGCAAGGCAAAATTATGAGAAAGTACATGAGAAAATAGGGGAAGGTCTTAACTTACTTTCTGAAAAGGCTGGAGATGATGCACCTTTATGTATCATTTCACATAGTCTGGGTTCTGTAATGGCGAGTAATTACTTTTATGATTTACAATTTAAACAAGATGATGTCACTTCGATTATCAACGAATCCTCTCCTTTGGAAACAGGCGATACGTTAACCTTATTTTATACAATGGGTACAACTCTCCCACTATAGAGTTTACGTTATTTTAATTTTAACCGTCCAATTAATATTCCTTCTAAAAACCTCCAAAGCTACTATCCTGGATTACAAGGTGAATGGATCAACTTTTACAACAAAAATGATGTTTTAGGTTTTCCATTAAAGCCTGTAGATGAAAATTATGATATCGCTGATAACGAAGATAGGGAAGTAAATGTAGGTAATATACTAACAAGTTGGAATCCATTAAGCCATTTAAGCTATGATACCGATAAGCTTGTTATTGAACCAATTGTGGATGGATTGGTCCGTACGTGGAGACAGATTAATCATATTTAATTGTTTAATTTTTTTTAGCCTTAAGAAAGAACGACTAAAAAGAGCGAAATAAAATAAAAAAAACCGCACTTAAAATAGATACGGTGAACTGTATCATAAGTAAATGAGGTTTTTGTATTGACTGAACAAATTCCCTTGAGATGGGGATGTTAGAATTTTTTTTATTCAAGTTCTTTCCGATACGAACGACAAGAGAGGGGCCGGAGGTAGACCTAGCATCGACGACAGCAAGAGGTGCCCAAACCGGCGAGGTGGAAGGTATAACGGGTGAGAATGTTCGACTGGCTTTGTTAAGCCAGTATTTTAACTGATCAATGGAGCATTAGGGAGCGGAGCACCAAGCAGCCATCGTCATTCCGCTGGCGCGAAACTCGACAATACGCTCGGCCCATAGTTGGCGGGGTTGTTCTTTCGTTGACATAGAGGCAACCTCCTCAATTCGATTACCTCTACGTTCTCATGGTGAAGGTGCCGTTGACGGTGGGTTGGATTTGACGCTTACCTATTAATCAGAAAAAAAATTAGGTTCTCAAAGGTTTTCACCAAAAATTTACACACTCTATTTGACAAGCCTAGCTGGAGGGTCATTCTTTTTTCTCAAGTATTTTTATCTTTTTAGCAATGATGTCCACAGCTTTTTTTGGATTTAAACGATATAAAAAGTCCATTATTTTTGCATCATTTCCGGCTAATACTCGGAATTTTTTACTTTCCATGCCTTTAATAATGATTGCAGCTGCTTTATTTGGGCTGAGCAACTTATATGAATGGTTGCCAGCACTTTCTATTTGAATTCCAGCATTTTGGACGATGTTAGTGTCGACTCCACCAGGAAAGACGACTGTTACGCCTACATTGGTATCTCTTAGTTCTAAATGAAGACCTTCTGTTAACATTTTGACAGCTGCTTTTGAAGCTGTGTAAATCGATTGATGTGGCACAGGAAGAAATCCACCCATGCTCGAAACATTTGTAATGTGAGCCTCTGGTCGTTTTAAAAGGTGTGGTAAGAACGATTTACACATAAAGAGCGTACCGTAAAAGTTTACATCCATAACCCTTTGAATTTGTTCATAGTCAAGATCATTCACACTATGGAATTGCTGAATTATTCCCGCATTATTAATAATCCCATCTATGCATCCGTGAACGGCGATGATTTCCTCTGGAAGCCTTTCCACATCATCTCTGTTGGTTAAATTAGCAATGTGTATTGAAATCTTGCCATCATAGACTGTAGCTAATGATTTTATTTCCTCTAGCCCGGATTTGTTGAGGATGGCCGCGACTTTAGCTCCCCTTTCCAAGAGTTGGAAAACAAGCTCTCTCCCAATCCCTCCACCAGCCCCTGTTACGACCATGACTTTATTTAATACTTTCATACCATTCCTCCATACTTTTAATTAATAATGAACCCATCAAATATACATATGTAAGGGTATATGAAATTCTACTTATTTAGATTTCTAGGGTAGTAAAAACCTCAATTTAATACATGTTGGAGAACCGTATCATAAGTGAAACGCCCCCCAAAAGTTAGACCAAAAACTCTTACTCTCGGGGGTGTTTTCTATAGCTACATATGATGATGAATGTAAAATAGGAATTGTTAGAGCTTACCTAAATAATGAAGGTGTTTATAATAGAATTGCGTCTCAACATACTCTCAATCTACTCTCAATAATATGATGAGATTTCAGACTAGATTGTATATACTGAAAATAATTAGTAGTCTATAGGGGGGATCAAATGTCATATGGGGAAACATTTCAATTGGGGTGGGCATGTTTTGTCGGCCGTGTACATGAAATGGATCTGTTGCGGCAACACGTGAAAGGAGATTGGTTGTGGCGCTGGCTTCATATATATGGACAAAGCGGCATTGGAAAATCTACGCTTCTTCGGCGATTCATGACGGAAACAGAAGGATATCATTTCTATTACGTAGACGGAAGTAAAGTGATCCAACAGAAGGAGGATGTTCTGGTACAGTTAGCTGCACAACTTCGTAACGCTGGCGAATCCTACTTTACTGAGGATTCGGAAGGGATTGCCCGCTGTATGAACCGGCGTTCGCGTTCTTTAGGCAACCACGCAGTTATCGTTATTGATGAATTCGACCATTGTCATTCTATCTCCTATTGGTTTTTGAATTGGCTTAACTCGTTGGATGCGTCGTTTCAGATCGTTACGGCTGGCCGTAATTTGCTCACTGGTAGCTGGCTGCGTTCTGAATGGACCGGCCGAATTCATATGACTCAGCTTCAAGCGCTAACCCTTACCGAGGTGGGGTCATACGCAAAGGAGTGTGGACTTACCGATATTGACAGTCACACTGAGCTTTTTCGTTTTTCCAGGGGCGTACCGCTCGCAATGGTTCTTGCCGCAGAAACGATACTAATGGGCAATGACCTCAGGCGGTTGGAACGCGACAAACAATTCCAACTCATATCCGTCCTGATGAGTGAAATGCTACTTGGGCAACCTCCCTTTGTGCATCGGATGCTCGAGGCTGCATCTGTTTATTGGAGATTCAATGAAGAAAGACTTGAAGCGATCATGGACACGGGGCTGGAGGCAGATGCGTTTCGTCAGTTCGTCGGAATGCCATTCGTAATCATGAAGGAAGATGGCTGGATGCTTCATGACGCTGTCAGAGCATGGACGCTGGAAGATTTCATGCTTCGTAAGCCAAATACCTACGAACAAATGCGATCCAAAGCGCTGCAGTATATTCGTATGGAAGAAAGTTTGAATCCGCTTCTGGGTCAGAGGCCGCCTTTGGATAAACTAAATTTACACGAGCACCCGCTCGTTCGTACGCTTTGTTTTTATGGACATATGGACGATATGGAAGTTCGCCAATGTCGAGAATGCGACCTACCGGTTATCCGAGATTTATACATCAAATCACACCAATTTACTTCTACTTCTCGTGTCGACTTGCTGCCGCTAGTAAATCGGATAAGCAAACTATGGGAAGTTGCACCTTCCGCCTTTATTACGATATGGAGAAACGATAACATTGTAGCTTTTTTCGGCAAAATCCCCCTACACGATGAACAAGTCATAAAGGAAATAAAAAGTGACCCCCTGTTACAACCGTTCATCAACGGATGGGAGCCCATCCCGAATGCCTATTTAATAGCGTTAGTAGGAATCGATCCCCAGCTTGAGTGGCGGTATCGATCTTATTTCATCCACACTTTACTCAATCATTACTGCAGCCCCGAGTGGATCTTGGCCTTAACTTCCTGGAGAGAGTGGTTTCCCGTATTTAAGCTTTGCGGATTTGAACGTGCAGCCTGGGCGGATACAACCATTGAACTCGGTACTGATTATCAGGCTTACGTGCTCGATTTAAGAAAAGAGGACTTCATCACAAAGCTGGATAGATCCGTTAACCAGCGTTCTACGGCAGTAGCTTCCACTTTAATGAAAGCGGAGCCATACATTCAGGAGCTCAAAGACATCTTGAAGCATTGGGCTGTTCTTCCCAGCAAACCTTTATTAATCCAGACTTACGGTAGATTGTTTCCGCATCGATTGGCACCAGACATTTCAGGCGAGAAAGCAGGTTATAATGCAAAGAATGATTTAGGTGAAGCGATCCGTTGCTTAACCGAAGGCAACGAGCAAGAAGAAATGTTGGGTAAGTTGTTAACCACTACTTATATAGAAGGAGTTCGACCGCTTGAACGAGCAGCTAAAAGCTTAAATTTATCAACGGCCACTTATTATCGGCATTTGAATAAAGCATTAGAGCTCCTATATCAAGTATTAGTCCGTGAAGGATCGTGATTAAGTAACTAAATGTGCAGCACACCAACATGTTTCTTTCTTGGAAAAAGTGAAACCGCTAATCCATCCAGTATGGAAACATCTGGATTGTTTGGTGAGCTTATTTAAATACCTACTGACTTTTATCTCTCGCCAGAATGACAGGCTATGGCTTAATGAAGTGTCGTTTCTCAATTTGATAACGTATATTTCGTTAGTTCATTAAATACCTTTTGTATAAGCCTTGTCATAAGGCTCAAGAAAATCTTGTTCGATCTACCTCAGCGTATGCCGGGGGGCTAATAAATAGATATGGAGGAGAGATTATGACTGTTGGAATTGTGTTTAGTGGTGGAGGGGCACGAGGTAACTTCCAGGTTGGCGCAGTCCGTTATCTTTACGAGGAAAAAAAAATTAAGCCTGCCATCTTAGCTGGATGTTCAGTTGGTTCAATCAACGCGATTAAGCTGGCTGAGGGAGAAGAATACTCCGCTCGAGAAGGGGAGCCCATTCTAAAAGGGGGCACCCCTCGAAAAGAGTACTTCGCTCCAATAGGGGACCCCAATCGAGGTCTTAATGGGCTGATCAAACTCTGGCGTGATATGCAAAACAACTCTGATATGTGGAGAGAGGCAGACTGGTTGGCGAATATCCAGAACTCGAAGCTCGCTGCTTTTTTGAAAAAGAAACCGAACAACTTCTTCGATCATATTGTATACACCTGGGAAATGCTAGAGGCTATCGGAGATATAGGATATGTTAAAGATGAACTCGGTAAAGTAGTGAAAGGCAGTTCACGTTCGCTCTATAATCTTGGGCCTATTATTGCCAAGCTGAGCGACCGGTCCAAGCTCGATTTGGAAAAGGTGCAAAAGAGTGGTATTAAGTTGCGCCTAGCGACAGTAGCATTAGAGAGTGGGGCTCTGCGCTATGTGACTGAAACAGGAGAAATGTTAGAACGCGACAACACCACGCCAGTTCTGGCACCGTTGGCCGCCCTTTCTCCACAATGCCAAAGCATCGCTCTGAAGATTGAGGAACTGAAGAAAGAGGCCGACAACTTTCAGGCTCTACTGCAAGAGTCAGTGAACGGAAAACCAGCAATTGTCAAAAAAATGCGTGAACTCAACTCAGAAATTCCTAGACTGACCAGCGAACTGAGTAATTGCAAAGTCACCTATCCGCCGCCGACAAAGCCCAGCCCGTTACGTGTCAGTCTAATAACAGGCACGATTGCTTCTGCTTCGATTCCTTTAGCCTTTCCGCCAGTTTTGCTCGGCAAAGAGAACTACGTAGACGGTGGTGTGCGGGAAATCGTTCCTATCCAAGTCGCTATTCAGTCAGGAGCCACCGACGTTTACGCGATTTTAGCCTCCAATAGCAAGGTGGACAGAGCTCGTAGTGCTGCGACTGGTAAGCTTCTTTCGTCATTTAATGTGGGGGAGGCTAATATCCTCGATGTGGCGAACCGTGCTGCTAGTGACATTATGACGGACGAGACTGTTCTGAACGAGATAGACCCACCGCGTGGCTGGGGTGTGAATGTGACCATTATTCAGCCTAACTTCGACATCCACGACATCATGACCATTGACCCTGGCCTAATTGATATCCGGATGGCGCATGGTTACATGCGGGCGGATGATACTTTGCAGGCTAAGGAGCGAAAACCGATGGAGTATCGACAGCTTACAGAGGAGTACGCCGATCAACGTCGCACTAGCTTGATTGTTCGGACCCGATTGGCCATTTGGGAGCTGGAATACGCAGCCAATGGTTTCCTCCTGAAATATGATGACAGTGGTTGCCCAGTGCATCCCGCGCCGACTATGAAACCTGATTTGCAGGCATTGCTAGAGGTCCGTGCCCTCAAGAATACGCTTAAGGACATCGTGCAGGAACGGAAGCAGGCGGGTGGATTAGTCCCTTCTGAGGCAGAAAGCTGGTGGAGTGATTGGGAACGACATCCATGGAAGCCTATTCATGGGCTTTGGCTGCTCCAGTCAGGTCCCGCTGCAGAAGGGAATGATATGCTGGCAGGGGAGGTACTTGCGATTGATCGGCCTATACAATCAGCAAACGGAATGTATACTTTCGTCTTTCAGAGTGATGGGAATCTAGTGCTCTATAAAAACAATAAAGTTATAGTTGCCCTCGCTCCGCAGTGCAAGCTCATAGATAACAAGATAAAGGAACTAGAGATGGAGCTAAAAGATCTTCAGGGTGAACTAGGAGGAATCAGAGGTCCTGCTCTAGCGGTCATAACTCGTAATCTGAACACACAGATTAGTCAGGCCAACGCCGAACTACGCGCCTGCAACATTGCGAATCCGCCACAAACTATCAATGGAAAGCCGGAGGTAATCTGGTCTTCAAGAACAGGTGGTCCTGGTGGAGTATGCATCATGCAAGGGGACGGCAATCTGGTAATCTATGATGCAGCCAATAAAGCTATCTGGTCATCTGATACATGGACGCACCCTGGCAGCCGGCTGGTTGTCCAGGACGATGGTATTGTGGTGATAATCCGACCTGACGGCAGACGCGTTTGGGCAACCAAAAGTTAAATTTTGAACTCATAAATTAAAAGGATTTATCGCATTGCTTTTTAAAATCTTTTATATCCAACCTAAAAATATGGGAGTCAAAGCTTGAGTAGTTAATCTGGAATGGGATGACGGGGCTTCGCGCAAGCAGGTTAAGCAATGATTACAATCCAGAAACTATGAAAAGATTGCTTAATGTAGAGGAATTACATTACTAGATGTTTCTTTAATGTTTGCAGCGAGGCCCCGTGATAAAAATAAGTGGTTGTAATCTGTTGGTTACGGTGAAGAGGGAGGAATTCTAATGTCAACAAGTCATACGGAACTCATACGTATTTATTTTGATGAAGTTCACAACAACGCGAACTTTGATCAGATAGGAGAGATTATTCATCCGAAATTTGTGATACATCATGCAGGTGGAGAGGAGTATATGACGTTAGAGCAGGCAATCGAAATGACGAAAATGTATCTTTCCGCTTTCCCAGATTTGCATTTCCAGTTGGGGCAAGTTATTGAGGAAGCCGATAAAGTAGTAGTCCAGACTACCTTTACCGGGACGCACAAAGGCCAGATGCTGAACATCCCTGCAACAGGGAAGTCAGTGGTTATACAAAACGTTCATATTTTTCGCTTGGAGAACGGGAAGATTGCCGAAGTATGGCTGCATAGGGATGATCTGGGCTTAATGAAGCAGCTCGGCGTCATTTCAGTTTAATAATTGGCAAATAGCGGCTTAATCATTGGAAGATCTACGACCTGCCTAACCTGAAAGTCTTCCCTATTGGTTGGGGATCAGGTTAAGCACCCGGTCAGATAAATAGTCGGAAAAAATCCTCTTAATTAGTAATTAAAATCAAAAATAGCTTAAATAGACGGAGAGATTCCGCCTATTGACTC
>NZ_JBALPC010000077.1:34755-42562 GCF_036965225.1 Bacillus sp. JJ1474
TGCTTTGTATAGTCGGAAAACCTTCCCTTATATACGCCGAAACGAGCTCCGTTCTGTATTTAACCGGAGAATCTCGCTTATATTACTTTCGTTGGTTACTTAATTAAGGATAAGAGTTCTTATTGAAAAAGATGTGAGATGGGTCTTGGGTGCTTTGATCTTAGCATTCTTTTTGTTGGAACCTCAATTAGATGCGTTTGGGAGAACCTTAATTATCCAATAAAATAATTACATCATCTTAAAGACAGGCGTTGATTATAACTGCCTGTCTTTAAGAGGGTTATTTCAATGTTAGCAAATACTTTATCAAAGCATCTTGTTCTTGTTGAGAAAAACCTGTTGAAGCATCTACCCAATATTCATGCCCTTCCCCTGTTACATTTGATTTCCTTAGGCTTTCTGCAGATTGATTGGCTTTTATGACTTGAGTTCTCAAGTTTTTGTCAACTAATGCGCGTAAACTGTTATACGGATCAGGTAAAATACTATTATTTAATGTACCTTCTATTCCTAATTGACTTTTAGTGTTTGCTCCAACTGCGACACCACCGTCATGGAGATATGGCGCAGACCAATAAAGGCCAATAAGACTAGGGACCTTGTAGCCCCCCATTGTATTTCCAATTCCAAATGCAAGATTAATTTGCCCAGGGTCTAATCCTTGAGTCGGAACTTTTAACAATAGTGCGCTTTTTGGTACAGGCACAGGTGTATCAGGTGAATATATAACGGGGTCTGTCAAAAACTCGCCAACTTTTCTTAGACCAATCGCTCGCGTTGGTTCCGTACCGATTTTTTCCACTGCTATTATTTGATTATTGGTATAAAAACTTCCTGCATGACACGATATACAGGACCCACGTGCAAATACCTGTTTGCCTAATTGCTTTTCCTCATCTGTTATCTTAATCGGTGTTTTCGGAGGAACCAGGGTATTTTGAAACGCTGACATTCCGTTGTTTTGTTCCCCGACATTCGTTCCTGGCGAACTGACGATCAGCCCATTCGGTGATATAAGTGAAGACCTCGGATAGGTTGGTAATTTAATCGCTTTGTTTACGCCAGGAGCATCCGGGTTAGGATCGATTTGTGCAAAAAATTCTGAAGGCTTTTTCCCTTTAGCCGGATCAAACCGATATTTAGGATTCGCCGCTTTCTGCAAAATAGTTCCTAAATACACCTCTTTGTCGATTCCAAAAAGAGCTCGACTGGCTTCGGCAATTGTCGTCAAATCAGAACCTTGGGCATGAACAGCATTATTTAACGTACTTAACCCTTTAAACGGTCCAGCCATTGCAAAGCCACTCCAGCTGTAAGGATGATCCCCTAAAGTGAACGAATCCGGAATCTGAGTGGGATTACTAACAAAATCACTGGTAATATCAAAGTTTCCCTTTGGCCATTTGATTACACTTTCGTCAACAGCCGCCTCCAACGCTTTGGAATCCGGTAAGGGTTCCTTTTTCCCTTCACTAGTTACAACCGTTTTCTCTAAGTTTTTTATATAATCCTTTAAAGATGCAATTTCAGTACGTGCAAAGTAAGCTGTTGTGTTAGTACCTAAAGCAAGAAGAAGCCCGAAATTAGCATCCGTATTAACAGCCCCTTCGATTACTTTGTGATTAATAGGATCAACAGTGGCATGGCATGCTGCACAGCTAAGTCCTACTTTTAACTTTTCCTCTGATCTTACAATCGGCAAACCAAGAACTTTGTTAGAACCTTTTACCACATCAAATCCGGTATCCACTTTTGTTCCTTTTTTGTATGTTTTCCCCCCGATTGTTACTGTTTCTGCTAATTCGACCTGTAAATTCGTTGTTCCCTTACCGTTTAACTCTTTTATTGCTTTCTGAAAATTTTCAATTGTGAGCGGACCGTTAAAAGCACCAAGAATATCAGATAAAAAAACTTCATTTCCAAATGTTTCTACGTAAAATGACTTTCTACCTAAATCTAATAGAGCTTGATCAATTTTTACAGCACCATTCTTAAGAGATAATAGTTCTCTTCCCTTTGCTGTTTGCATTAAATCATGGGCCTCTTTACGTGAGAAGGTTTTTCCCCAGAGGTCAAAAGCAGGTTGATCTTGGTCCTTCTGCCATGTTACCTTATCAGGTTTTACAATTTGATCTTTAGAAGGAATAAAAGCATATACCGGTTTATTTAAAGCTAAAATGAACGCTAGAATGGCACCTAAGCATAACATCCATTTTTTTGTTTTCACCCCAACTGCCTCCTCTATGGAAATTAATTGCTAAAAGCCATCTTTAATTTCCACCTATTCAAGAAAAATATACCTTATCGAATCACTGTTTCTATTCAACCTTAGTATTGAATCAAAAGTTCAAAAACAGTAAGACTTAGGCATTCACCTATAATCTTTTTAAGAATATGCTATATAACACATAACCAAAGGAGGCTTTATTATGTATCAGCATTTTGGGTATGTAAAAAAGTGCGAAACAGTACCTGTTACATTTCCCCCACAATTCCAGCCCCAGCAGCCAGGTATTGAATCTTTGATGATTCCAAGACCTATCTCCGAAAATCCTTATTATACTGGAAGTAACAAACTATTGAATAAAGCTGCCATCATAACTGGAGGAGACAGCGGTATCGGCCGGGCTGTCGCCATTGCTTTTGCAAAAGAGGGTGCGGATGTTGTTATTGTTTATTTAAATGAGCATGGGGATGCATTCGAAACAAAAGACAGAGTTAACCAATTGGGAAGACAATGCTTGACAATCGCAGGAGATATTGGGGATGAGGAGTTTTGTCATTATGTCGTTCAGAAGACAATTGAAGCATTTGGCCATCTTGAAATCCTGGTCAATAATGCAGGGGAAGCACATTCACAAGCAAGCATCAGCGACATATCAGTAATGCAGCTTAAACGTACTTTTCAAACAAACATTTTTTCATATTTTTATCTTACACAAGCAGCTATTCCCTATCTTAAAAAAGGAAGCTCCGTTATCAATACAACCTCAATCGCTGCATACACCGGACTTGGATACGCTATCGATTATGCTGCTTCCAAGGGAGCAATCGTTTCATTCACCCGCTCGTTAGCATTATCCGCCATTAATCAAGGAATCCGGGTCAATGGCGTTGCTCCAGGACCTGTATGGACCCCCCTTATCCCTTCAAGTGGTCCACCAGAAACTTATGCAACATTTGGAAGTGACACTCCAATGAAACGTGCTGCACAACCTTTTGAACTGGCACCTGCTTATGTTTATTTGGCGTCAGACGACTCCTCATATGTAACAGGACAAATTCTTCATGTAAACGGTGGAATTATTATAAATGGATAAAAAGTGAAACCTCCATCTAATGATTTTAGCCCCTTGTTTTAATTACTGAAAGATGTTAAATATAAAAAGATTCTAATTTTTTACAATTTGCTAATTTTAGTTCGTCTGGCGGTAGCATTTTTACGCAAATTGTTAATGATAGCTTTGGATTAGATGATTTATACGCAGCTTATATAATAAGTAAAGAAGGAAATAAGTTCAAATTTGGACGAGGAGCAGAAAAGCCATCTAGAGGTCAAATAAGACACATAAAACTCACAAACCAAGATATAGAACAAAGAGAACATGCTAGGAAGTATAACTTTTATCAGCACGATCGTGAAATGGTCCCTGTGAGTCTGAAGTTCACTCATCATGCCTTAAATGAGTTAGAGGATTATTTTGAATTTGATGATTTGGAATTCAGTGATGACGGGTGGATTTATTTGACTGAAACTTTGCCAGAGGATGAGTGGGTTTATCGTATGATTTTAAGTCTAGGGGATCAGGTTGAAGTACTTAATCCACAACATATCAGGGAAATTATAAAAGAAAGAGCAAAGAAAATTTGCGATAAATATTAGCATATGCGAAATAATGGTGTCAGATTAAATGTGATAATGTATGTACAAAAGAATTAAATTTGAAATGAGGGATAATCATGTCAGTAGTGAACCTGTTAGCTTCTCAACTCAGTCGCGATGATGAAGTGCCAAATATTGAGCTGGCACATGAATTAGCTAATGAAGAAAATCATGCAGGCATAGAAGAAATAATTGAAAACTTATCTAGCAAAGATAAAAAGATTCAATACGATTGTATTAAAGTAGCGTACGAAATTGGACAAGTTAAACCAGAACTCATTAGTAAATATGCTCTAACTTTTATAGAGTTGTTAAAAAGCCGTAATAATCGTTTGGTGTGGGGTGGAATGACGGCATTAGCAACGATTGCTGAGGTAGCATCAGAAACTATTATGGCTCATCTTGACACATTAAATAGTGCGATGGAAATCGGTTCGGTTATTACAATTGATAAGGGTGTCCTAACTCTTGCGAAGCTAGCAGCCGTCAGTAAGGAAAACAATGATGTGATTTTTCCTTTCTTACTCCATCACCTTGAGAATTGCAGACCAAAGGAAATTCCTCAACACTCGGAAAGCACGCTTTTAGCCGTAACAGATGAAAATAAAGAGGAATTATTGAATGTGTTACGAAAAAGAGAAAAATACCTAACAGCTCCTCAACTAAAAAGAGTCAAAAAAATTTATAAAACATTAGAAGCTTAATTGAAGTACAATTTGAGGTGATAGAATGAAAGAATATAAAAAGTGCCAAAGCTGTGCTATGCCATTAAAAAAAATTGAAGATCGTGGTACGGAGAAGAATTTAGATAAAAGTTCTATGTACTGTATGCATTGTTATCAAGAAGGGGAATTCACGCAAAAGGACATTTCTGTAGATGAAATGAAACAATTTGTAAAAGATAAATGCATCGAAATGGGTTTTCCGAAGTTATTGGCAGGAATGTTTGTAAAAAATCTTCATAAATTGGAGAGGTGGAAATAGACATTACAATCTAAGTTGAAAGAGGATTATGTAATGCTTACCTCATTTTTTTATATTACGGTGAATCGTATCATAAGTAAATGAGGTTCTTAAGGGGATAGATTGACCGCTTGCATATCTTCTTAGTGCTTCCTTCTGGGAAAGAAGCACTAAGATTTATTATTTTTGATTGTCCATTTGGCTATACAATAAACCAATTATGATTCTATCTAAATTTTATCTTCCGCAGTTTTTACCATTCTCTTGGCTCATAGTTTAATTCTCTAAATAATTGAGTTCGCTCTTTTTTGGATAAGTCTCTCCATTGTCCAGGAGGAAGATTGCCTAAATGAATATTCATGATTCGGATTCTTTGCAACCTGTAAACATCGTATCCCAATTCAGCACACATGCGGCGAATTTGACGATTAAGGCCCTGTGTTAAAATGATTTGAAAATCAAATTTAGATAATTGGGTTACTTTACAAGGAAGTGTTTTTGTCCCTAATATTTTGACTCCCTCTGACATCTTCTTCAAGAACTCAGGAGTAATGGGCTTGTCCACAGAAACAATATATTCCTTCTCATGCTTACCTTCTGAACGCAGAATTTCGTTAACAATGTCGCCATCGTTCGTAAGAAGTATTAAGCCCTCTGAATCTTTATCCAGGCGCCCAATATTAAATATTCTTAATGGATGGTTGACCAAATCAACAATATTTCCCTTTACACCTTTTTCGGTTGTACTCGTAATGCCGACAGGTTTATTTAAGGCAATATAGACATTGTTCCTTGCTACTCGGATTAGATTACCATTTACAAGAACGTCATCCCCGGGATTAACTTGGCTGCCTATTGTTGCACGTTTACCATTTATCATAACTCTTCCATCGGTAATTAATTTATCTGCTCCCCGCCTAGATGCTACTCCAGAATCGCTTATAAATTTATTAATACGCATGTTGACACATCCTTAATCAGAGGCTTATCTTATTAGACAATTAACTATACTTTATTTTAAGAATAAATTACACCCTTATTCAGATAAACAAATAAAAGTTTGTTTCAAAAAGGCTACTACTTAATGCGGACATTGATTTCAGTGGAGAAGAGGTTCAAGAAGTCCGCCTTCAAACGAACAAAATTAAAGAAATTAGAGGCGCTGAACGTGTGAAATCATGGACGATTCCAAATGGTGTGGATCTCTCTGAAATTCATTCTAATGGAGAAGTGATTACGATTGAAGTAGAGTAGAATATTATAAGAAATGATGAATGAAATCTGAGTTTGCTTTTTCGAAAACTCTGTAGAAAAACTACAGGGCTTTTTTAAACATTATTGGGAACCGTATTATAAGTAAATAAGGATTTTAGATTTCAATCATCTCTCTCAAATGAGAGACACGCTAATTTTTGTTTTGGCCATTATCTTGAACAACATATTAAAGACATTCCTTTTAGAATGCCTTTTATCAACAGTTTATATTCTCTTTATTGACAATATCCCTCACAACACTCTCTAAGTTTACATTCTCCAAAACTTTCTCCATAGCTAATTGCGCAGCTGAAAATAATGGTTCTATTGTATTTTGGATGTTCCTGCCTACGGGACATTCTGGATTTGGATTTTCATGTAAGCTGAATAACTCTTTATCTTGCACAACATTAACTGCCTTATAGACGTCAAGCATTGTTATGTCAGATAGTTCCTTTGCTAGTTTAGCTCCCGCGATACCAGGATGTACTTCTATTAACCCGGCTTTTTTTAGCATCCCCATAATTTTTCTAATCACTGCTGGGTTCGTGTTAACACTCTCCGCTAAAAATTGAGATGAGCTCACTCCATTTTTATTTATTTCAATTAGAGCCATTATATGAATTCCAACGGATAATCGGCTACTGATGGACATTTTAAGTCACCTTCCTTCTTTATTTTAAAACAAATAACTTAAGGAATCCATCATGTAATTAATTTGATTACAAGCTTATTATATCCTAAAAAACGTATAGATTAAAACTGCTTTTGTTGACAGCAGAAAATCATGTAAATATAATAGTTACATGTAATTAATTCAATTACAGGCTGATTAATTCTTATAGAAGAGCAATAAAATAAGGGTTTTCATAGAATTTCTAACGGAATGGAAAGAGATATAGAGAGGGTTAAGAAATGCTTATTAAAAAGAATATTATTTGGTTATCCATTGTTGTACTAACAGTGATAGTTTTAGTACTTGTAACACTTAAGCCTTGGGAAAGGGATGCTAAACAATTAAATTATACCGGAGAAATGGAGCCTAGACTTGGTTACGTGGAATTATCGGTTTCTGATTTAGATAACTCATTACGCTTTTATCAAGAGATAATTGGTTTCAAATTGTTAGAAAGGAACGAAAGGACTGCTGAATTAACAACAGATGGAACAACGCCAATTTTAACATTAATTGAAGAGAACTCGTTTGTGGAGCGTCCATTTAGAACAACTGGTTTGTTTCATTTTGCTATTTTAGTGCCAAATAGGGAAGAACTGGCTTTGGTATTAAAATATTTAATAGAATCTGAATATCCACTTCAAGGGGTTTCCGATCATCAATACAGTGAAGCCATTTACCTTGCAGATCCTGATAATAATGGAATAGAAATTTATGTGGATACAGATCCGGACCTTTGGTTAGAAGATGAAAAAGGTGGATATGTCGGAGGAACTTATCCGCTAGATATTAATAACTTACTGTCTGAAATAAAAGCAGACAAATGGGAAGGATTATCTAGTGAAACAAGACTAGGTCATATGCATTTACAAGTATCTAATATAAAGGACTCAGAAAAATTCTATGTGGATGCATTAGGATTTGATGTGGTATCTAAGGATTCTCAGATGTTATTTGTTTCCAAAGATGACTATCATCATCATATCGGGATGAACACTTGGGCTGGGAAGGGATTACCTAATCCACCAGAA
>NZ_JBALPC010000077.1:42613-61536 GCF_036965225.1 Bacillus sp. JJ1474
TATTATACGACACATTTTACGGAAGATGAATTTAACAATGCAAAATCAGAATTAAAGCGGTTAGGATTTCCATTTACAGAAGAAGATAATGTCATATCGACTGAAGATCCTTCAGGAAATCAAATAAAAATTGTGTTAACTAAATAATATTATATTCATCTACTATTTATATAAGATATTACTTTTTTGCGCTTGTTGATGCTGTAAATTATTTTTACCGGGAAAATCCGGTCCATCACTCTAAGCATTGGGAATCCTCCCACACAACATTACTTTCAACTCGCTCCTAATACAAGGAGCGAGTTTTTTGATTTGTATCAGGAATAAAAACTTGCCCCACATAGCTTCCGGAAGTAGGTTCAAAAGCTATGGAGATATCATTTGGTAGATTTAACCCTTTCCAACGTAAATTTGCTTGTTCAGCTGTTAATTAAACAATTGGCAAGTGAAATTCTGTAGCACTCTTAATGACAATTCCATATACGGATCATCTTTTAGTGTGAAATTCAAAATGGAATGAACTTATCCTACGATGGGCTCTGTTATATCAACTGATTTTACTATTATGTGGACAGAATCCATAAAAGTGATGAACCTTGTCATATCATTTAAAAATTAGGGTATTATAAATATGATTTTTTGCAGAATAATGAAATAGCTGTTGTCGCTAAATGCTTCGAGCTGAGGCACTTAAATCATTATATAAAAACTTTGTGAGGGATGAAATGAGAGAACAATTAATGAGCATGTTAGAAGCCCGCAAAGATGAAATGGTTCAAATTCGCCGTTATTTACACGAAAATCCGGAAGTTTCTTTTAAAGAGGAGAAAACCGCTCAATATATTGCCGATTTTTATAAAGGAAAAGATGTTGACATCCTTAGGAATGCAGGAAACGGCTATGGGATTATCGTGACAATTAAAGGGGATAATCCGGGAAAAACGATTGCTCTTCGGGCAGATTTCGATGCACTTCCGATTTTGGAGGAAACAGATGTACCCTTTAAATCGAAAAATGAAGGGGTAATGCACGCTTGTGGCCATGATGCCCATACTGCCTACTTGCTTGTTTTGGCGGATTGTTTGATCCAATTAAAGGATTCACTCGCCGGAACAATTAAAATTATTCATCAGCATGCGGAGGAAGCACCTCCTGGGGGAGCGAAAAGCATTGTGGAAGCCGGTGTGCTGGACGATGTAGACAATATTTATGGTATTCACATATTCCCTACCCATCCAGCGGGCTTTGTTGGCTACAGAAGCGGATATGCGTTAGCAGGCAGGTCATTTTTCAAATTAATCATTCAAGGTAAAGGTGGCCATGGGTCATCTCCACATTTGGCAAATGATGCAATTGTTGCTGGAGCCCATTTTGTAACAGCGGTACAAACAGTAATCAGCCGCCGGATCAATCCTTTTGAGATGGGTGTCATTACGATAGGCTCATTCGATGGCAAAGGCACCTTCAATGTGATTAAAGATTGTGTCGAGCTTGAAGGGGACGTCCGCTATATGACGGTTGAAACGCAGCAGATTATCGAGAAAGAAGTACATCGAATAGTAAAAGGCATTGAGGCGGAATTTGGCGTACAATGTAAGCTTACGTATACGGCTGATTATCCGCCGCTGTACAATGATCCGGAAGTGACAGAAAAGGTGATCACCAGCATAAAAAACATAACCGACCCGGACATTAAAGAGGTTGGGGAATACCCGATGCTCTCCGGTTCTGAGGATTTTGCTTATTATCTTGAAAAAATCCCTGGTTGTTTCTTTTACATTGGCTGTAAACCAAAAGGCAAGGAGACCGCCTATTTTAATCACCATCCAAAATTTGATATTGATGAAGACTGCCTTCTTGTTGCGGCCAAATCAGTCGGGTATGTAGTTTGCGGGTATTATGGTTTTGAGTAATGGAAAAGCATGAATTATAAAAGAGTAAGCTAGACGAGATTTCTTGGTCTAGCTTTTTGAATTGATAATAAATTTTATGTCCAGAAACAAACTTTTTTTAAATAAAGTGTCCTTTCTTTAACCTAATCTATATATAAAAGATGAGTCGATTTTTGGGAAAGACTCAAGAAAGTGAGAGAAACTTTTGATTTGTCTAATATATTGGAGGGCAGACGTTACGTCAACGATACGGGGCCAAAAAGAAAAAGAAAAAGAAAAAGAAAAAGAAAAACAACTACTAAGTTATCGGTGTAGTCAGGTATTGATTATTTCGCATTTATCACCATCATCCTTCAGTACGGGAGAATCTCTTTGATGAAGTATTGTTCGATGAAATTCAGTATAATGAACAGGTAAATGATTCATGTATTATTTTTCAGTGGAGGGAAACCTTTTGAAGCAGCTATCTAAAAGGCATAAGAAACCTATCGTTATTTTAATTATTTTCCTTTTTGTTCTAGCTGGTCTACTTGATATTAAATACGAAGGATTGCTCTTTCAACTATTACCTAATTCGATTCAAACCTACTTAGCTGATATTTTGTAAAATCGCCCAGAATATACAAAAGGGATAGCCCATAGTGAGTTTTTTGTTTAGAACCCAATTATTGACAATTTATTATGTTCAACATAACATTATTCTAGAACTTTAAATTCCTTAAAGAAAGGATGTTTGTGATGAATATGAAAGCAAACCTCTCCCATAAAGACCAAGCAGTATCGTTCCTGCAACTTGTAGCTTCTGGGAATGTAGACGAAGCATATCAGAAATACATAGGTCCAGGCTTTCGCCACCATAATCCCTATTTCCGTGGCGATGCCAATTCCCTTATGCTCGCGATGAAAGAGAATGCCGCCCTGAACCCTAACAAGACACTTGAGGTCAAACATGCTATTGAAGAGGGAGAGATGGTTACGGTTCACTCTCATGTGAGACAAAATCCTGAGGATCTTGGAGGAGTTGTGGTCCATATCTTCCGGTTTCAGAATGATCAAATTGTGGAATTATGGGATGTAGGTCAGCCAATACCCGAGGATTCTCCTAACGAGAATGGCATGTTTTAATGTTCCTGCGGAAAATAATTTAATCTGAAAAACTATACCCAATTATACATAATGGGAATTTTCGTCAGCGAAGAGGGCACTAAGTAAAATCTTATTGAGGAGGTCCTTATGCAAAAAATCATTCCACATTTATGGTATGACAAAGAAGCAAGAGAAGCCGCTTTGTTTTATATTAGTTTATTTGAGGACTCTAAACTATTAAATGAAACAGTTATAGAAAACACTCCTTCTGGAGATTCAGAATTAGTCAGCTTTGAATTGGCTGGGCAAGAATTCATGGCCATCAGTGCAGGTCCTTACTTCAAATTTAATCCATCTGTTTCATTGATGGTCGCTTGCGAATCGATAGAAGAGGTTAATACCAAATGGGAAGCTTTAGTAGAAGGCGGTACCGAACTCATGCCATTAGGTGAGTATCCCTTCAGTAAGCGGTATGCCTGGGTGCAGGATCGCTTTGGCTTGTCATGGCAGTTGATGCTTAAAGACAATGGTAAAGCTGTTCAAAAGATTACACCAAACTTGCTCTTCTCAAGTGATTCATGTGGGAAAGCGGATGAGGCAATCCAGTATTACACAGACATATTTGAGGATTCAAAAATAGAAGTAATAAGTAAATATGAAGCAGGAGAATCCATGTCATCAAAGGCAAAGGTGAAATATGCTGCTTTCAGCTTATCCGGTTATCATTTTTCAGCGATGGATCATGGATATGATGTAGATTTCAATTTTAATGAAGCATTTTCACTCATGATCAACTGTAAAGATCAGCAGGAGATTGATTACTTCTGGAATAAGCTTTCTGCCGTACCCGAGGCAGAACAATGCGGATGGGTAAAGGATCAATTCGGCCTTTCATGGCAGATCGTTCCGGGCAATATGAATGAGGTCTTGTATAAAGGATCAAAAGACGAAAACCGCAGAGTGTTTCAGGCCCTCTTAAAGATGAAGAAAATTGATTTAAATGCTTTGGAAAATGCCCGTTTTGAAAAATGATAAAGTTTAAGTAGTGAAACCTGCATTAGCTTTGTTTAGAGCTAATGCAGGTTTCACCTATTCCATATAGCTACTAGATAAAAATCAATACGTTCCTTCCGAACTGAACTGCCCAATGCCCTTTAATTCATCGTCAAAATGTCGACTACAGATTCTGTCTTTCGTTCTTCAGACTACTTTACCTTAAACATCCAAATACATGTTTTTTTTTACATTTTATCAGATAATGAATCGATATTAATACTCTAGTTTAAAAATTATAAAAACCATTTGAAATATTAGAAATCTATATTAAAATGATTCTATCAAAGAGAGAGAAGGATTTTTAATGTGGATTGTAGCAGCAGTTCTGACGATGTTGTGCTTTGGAATCAATAATATGATTTTTAAGGTCACGTCAGGCAAAGGACTATCAAAGGTGCATTTGCAGTTTTTCTTTTATCTGATTGCGTTTTTAATCATGTTTGGCTATGGAACAGTCGTAGGGTTTGCTTCATTTAATGGATTAACGATTGTGCTAGGGGCGGTCATCGGCATATTGAATGCTAATGGGAATATTCAAATGTCAAAGGCGTTTGAAAAAGGACCTGCTAGTTTAACATCACCGCTTATTAGCACAAATACGATCATTCCTATCCTAAGCGCAGCGCTTATTTTTCAAGAGCACATTACACTCATTCAGTGGATTGGCATTATTGTTATTCTTGCTTCTGCAGCGGTCATCCAATATGTGCCAGGCAGTGGCATTAAGATGGATTATAAGCCGTGGATGTACCGCGTCTTACTATCGATTGGATCGTTTGGTGTACTCGGTGTGCTTATGAAGACGTCCTCGCATTTACATATTGATTCCATCAATACACTTGTTTGTATGTATGGCGGCGGTGCGACTTATTTACTGATAAATAGCTTTATGATGAAGGAAAAATGGCAGCGTACAGAGCTGAAATTTGGTGTCATTATTGGATGTATTAGTGTCGTAGGTTATAGCAGCTACTTTTTTGCTCTGAATATTGGAGTAGCCAGCATTGTATTCCCGATTGTTAGTTTAAATTGTTTAGTTGTCGTTCTCAGCAGCTGTTGGCTATATAAAGAAAGGCTTAAAATGTACCAGGTCATCGGGGTTATTTCCGCACTAGCCGGCATTGTACTAACAAAAATTTAACAGACATACAAAAAGTTAATCAGGGCTTAAGGCTCTGATTTTTTTTATGGATATAAATCTAATCCTTCATTTAAGTACATTGTTGGTATTTCTTCTATTTTTGTATATATTTAAATCCTTTGATGGCAGAAACCATAATCAAAAACTTAACGGTGAAATATACCATAAAATTAAATGAGTTTTTTATAACCTAGGGTGCCGGAATATGGATTTTTCTATTTACGGAAGCCTATAACGAACCTCTAATGAAATGCCCACTTGAGTGGGTATTTTTTTATATGATAATGTAAACCTAGAGGTTAATGATAAGAAGAGTGGGCAGGTATTGTAAAAATAGTAAGTAACACTCGCTTTTTAAATCTTTGAGATAGAATTATGATAATTTTGGTATGAAAGTGTGAGGTCATGCTTTTTGGAGCATGCTCATTATCGATCAAAAGTAGTTAGGAGTGATTGGATTGAACGATCCTTTGTTAGATTTTCAGATATCATTTCAACATATTGAGTTGTTAGTTCCAAGAATAAATAAAGGGGTTCAATTTATTCTGGTCATTAGTGGTGAATTAAAAATAGAGACATCCAGTCGCTTTTATCATATGGCAGAAAACGATTTGCTTGTTATTAATCGTAATCAGCTTTACCAGATTCAAGGAAATGAACAGAATAGGGTAATGATATTATCCATTTCAGACAGCTTCATGGACCGTCATTATGCTGATTATCGCAATCAGCGCTTTGAATGCTATTCAAGAGAAATTGATCTTGGAAGAGAAGAGATGATTCATGCCATTCGCAAGCTATTGGCAAATGTGATGATTAGTTATTATAGACAAGATGAATGCTATCGAATTGAAGTTAAAAGCTACATCTGTCAAATGCTGCTTATATTGATCCGCAGTTTTAAAGAAGAAGGAAGTGTCATCCAGAAAATAGATACAGAGGATCGGCGCCTATTTCAAATTATTGACTATATGGAGAGAAATTATGATCAGCTGATTACATTAGAGGAGGTTGCAAAGAAATACTTTCTTTCAACAAGCTATCTATCCCGATATTTTAAACAGAAAATGGGGATGGGGTTTAGTCGTTATTTAATGAATATCAGGCTTAAGCATAGTTTGAAGGATTTACTTTACACAACTGACTCCATATCACAAATCGCGATGAATAATGGCTTCCCAAACACAAAGTCTTTTTCAGCCTTTTTTAAAGAGGTGTATGGAATGACGCCACATCTATATCGTGATAGCCATACTGTCCAAAAGGAGGATTCAGTTCGAAGCTATAGCAAGGTAGATGCTTCAAATCTTATCCAATCATCAGAGATTATCGCAAAATTAAGCAGCATGAATTTAGATGATCAAAAATCTTATAACCATACAGAGACTAGGTATGAAAAGCTGCCAATCACCTTGTCCTCCCTAGAACCGATGGGCTTACATCATCCTAATCATATCCTGATTATTGGAGAAATTTTTGAGCTATTAAAAGAAGATGTTCGCTCTCAAATATTAGATGTCAAAAGGGATTTGCAGTTAAAGTATATCGGAGTTCGTAATCTCATTAGTAATACGGCCATTCCGCCTGAGGTAGAGACAGATGAAGAGATTCCGACAACATCACCATATTTTAATATTGATAGTGCTTTGGCATTCATGAAAAAGCATGATTTATCTTTGTTTATACGGGCAGATTATATAGATATTTCGAGAGATGAAGAACAATATTTTACAAAACTCATTCAATTTATCAGACATTGCTTACAGCTTTACGGAGAGTCGTTTGTTAAGCAATGGCATGTGATGTTTCACGAGCCATATTATACAGGAGTTGAAGCAAAAGATCTTCAGAGGATTTATTTAAAACTGCATGATGTATTAAAAACGATGCTCCCATCGATTCAGGTAGGCTTGTATATGCCTTTTTCTTTTCGTAAAGAAAAAACGAGCAATCATCATGAATGGCAGTTAGACAAGGGGGAGTTTATTGATTTTATCGGTTATAACGCAAATCAAAATGAGGTAATTGATTTTAAAGAAATGGCGGAAATGAATTTCGATTTAGCAAAAGATTTCATAAAAGAAAAAACAAATAAGCTGAAGCACTACTTAAAGAGGAACCATATAGAAAAACCACTTCATCTCGTTTCATGGAACACGTTATCAGGCAATACTCGGTATACGAATGGCACTTTTTTTCGCGGAGCATTGCACTTGAAAAATGTATTGGATATATCCAATGATGTGAAAACAGTTGCTCTCTGGATTAATACAATCGTACATGAGGACACAGGGAAAGATCAGCGTTATCGAATGGACGGTGTCGAATTATTCCATTATCTAAGGGGAAAACGTCCAGCTTATTTTGCATTGATGTTTCTAAAACGTCTACATGGTGAAATTGTTGCACAGGATAAGGATTACGTGATGACAAGAAATGAGCGGGGATATCAGTTGATCCTGATGAATTGTAATATTATCAATCCTTATTTATCCATTGAAGAGACATTTCTGCAAAAACTCAATAAAGAAATTCACGTAACGATTTCTGGAATTCCTAAAGGAGAATATCAAATACGCAAGCATGTGTTTGATAAAAATCATGGAGCGTTATATACAAAGTGGTGGAATTTGAACAGTAAGTATGGCATGGATACTGAAATTATTAATTATATTATCAATTCCACCAGGCCTTCTTTAGAAATCTTCGATGAAACGATTGAAGAGGATTGGTCATTTTATTCCTATTTAACAAGCAATGCCATTCACTTTTTTGATATTCGAAAAGCCTACTGACAAAAGTGTTGCAAATCATGTTATAAGGCTAGCCCCAAAACGTCTGGGTCTGCTGCCTTCTATCCTTTGAATGGTATAGAAGGCAGTGAAGCCATCCCCTTTACTTGTATAAATGACAAAAATCTACCCCACAATTTTCCCTTAGCAAAATGATAGGTTAATTATTTCGAGCTTTAGTCTGTGAATTACACAAAAATTGACTCTCTTAATACAGCTGAAATTTTTATAATTATTGTATAGAAACGCAACAAGTGCTCCTGTTACTCCTTATTTGTTGCAGTAATGTTTCTTATTAGACATATTAAAAAATTTAGTTAAGGTGTGGGAGGTTCAATCATGGAGACAAGTTATAAAGGTACGGATAAGTTGATCACAGGGATTGTGTTCGGGGTTATCACGTTCTGGCTTTTTGCACAGGCAATGGTCAATGTCGTCCCAGCTGTTCAATCAGATTTAGGGGTTTCATATGGAACGATCAATATAGCCATCAGTTTAACAGCCTTATTCTCAGGTATGTTTATTGTAGCTGCTGGTGGGATTGCAGATAAAATTGGACGTAAAAAAATTACGTATATTGGGTTAATTTTAAGTGTTATCGGTTCCTTATGTCTTGTATTAGCACAAGGATCTGTCTTACTAATTATTGGACGTATTATTCAGGGGATTTCCGCCGCTTGTATTATGCCGGCAACGATTGCTTTAATGAAAGCTTATTTTGATGGAAAAGACAGACAGCGAGCTCTTAGTTATTGGTCAATTGGATCTTGGGGCGGTTCAGGTGTCTGTTCGTTTGCAGGTGGCGCCATTGCTACGTATATGGGATGGAAGTGGATTTTTATCTTCTCCATTATTTTTGCCCTCCTTGCTATGTGGCTAATTAAAGATACACCTGAAAGCAAAGCAGAAGGAAATGTTTCTTTTAAATTTGATTATAGTGGTTTAGCTATCTTTATCGTTACGATGATTGCATTAAACGTCTTTATTACATTCGGTGCGGACTTAGGCTGGACAAGTCCAATCACTATTATTCTTGCCATCGTTACCATTATCGGAGCTATTGTCTTCTTTAATGTTGAAAAGAGGAAAGATATTGCACTTATTGATTTCTCTTTATTTAAAAATAAACCATACGCAGGTGCTACTTATTCAAACTTTTTATTAAATGCAATTGCCGGGACACTTGTTGTTGCAAATACGTATGTTCAAGTAGGCCGTGGATTTACTGCATTTCAATCAGGAATGCTATCAATTGGATATTTAATCGTTGTTCTTGCGATGATTCGTGTCGGAGAAAAAATCCTGCAAAAAGTAGGAGCAAAATTACCAATGGTCTGGGGTGCTATTATCACGACAGTTGGTGTAGCGATGATGGGTCTAACCTTCTTGCCTGGTTTTACTTATACAGTTGTAGTATTTATTGGGTTTGTTTTATTCGGGCTTGGACTTGGCATATATGCAACACCATCTACAGACACATCTGTTTCCAATGCGCCATCGAACAAAGTAGGTGAAGCTGCAGGGGTTTACAAAATGGCTAGCTCATTAGGCAGTGCGATCGGTGTTGCTATCTCTGCAACGGTTTATAGTTCAGTTGCAGCGGCTGGAAGTGTTGAGACCGCAGCATCGGTAGGGATTATCGTAAACGTAATATTCGGTATACTGTCGATTCTTTCAATTGTGATTATGGTACCAAAAAATGCTGGTAAAACAACAGATGCTCTATCGAAAAAAACATTTCAAACACCAAATAAGATAGCTAATTAACTTAATAGAGTATAGATAGAAGTCAGTTTCAGCTCATTTTTATAAATAGGAACAGAATGAAAGGTTATATCATTCTGTTCCGTTAAAGAAAACTCGCCGATTGGCGAGCCTTGGAAAGGCGAAGATAGAGGCGTAGTTGCACTTATCGCGCTCATAAATGCCACGTCCTGTGGCATTCGCCCGACTAGGACATCCTGTCCGTCGTACTTAATTCCTAAAATTGGCACCCGCGTCGAATCAACTTCTGCGCTGACAATTTATAATTTCTTAACGTGCAAAAAAGGAGACGAAAATAATGAAATGTGAATTGATGAGCATGTTAGAATCACGTAAAGATGAAATAATTTCCATCCGTCGCCATTTACATGAAAATCCAGAGATCTCATTTAAAGAGGAGAAAACAGCTCAATATATTGCGGATTTTTATAAGGGAAAAGATGTGGACATTCAAACGAATGTTGGGAATGGTTATGGCATTGTCGTCACCATTAAAGGTGGAAAGCCTGGAAAAACAATTGGTCTGCGCGCAGATTTTGATGCCCTTCCAATTGTAGAAGAAACAGATGTACCGTTTAAATCAAAGAATGAAGGGTTAATGCATGCATGTGGGCATGATGGACATACTGCTTACTTGTTAGTTTTAGCTGATTGCTTAATTCGATTAAAAGACTCCATTCCAGGGACAATAAAAATCATTCACCAACATGCAGAAGAGGTTCCGCCAGGTGGGGCGAAAAGTATCGTAGAGTCTGGTTTGATTGATGACTTAGATGCTATTTATGGCATTCATTTATTACCGATGGGACCTGCGGGCACAGTAGGATATCATGCTGGATATTCCTTTAATGGACGGGCATACATGAAATTAAAAGTCCAAGGAAGAGGTGGCCATGGTTCCTCTCCTCATCTAGCTAACGATGCAATCGTTGCTGCTGCTCATTTTGTTACAGCTGCGCAAACCATTGTCAGCCGCAGATTAAGCCCATTCGATATCGGTGTGATTACTATTGGATCTTTTGATGGAAAAGGGACATTCAACGTGATCAAGGATAGCGTAGAACTTGAGGGCGATATTCGCTATATGACTGTAGAAACAAAAGAAACGATTGAGAGAGAAGTAAAACGGATTGTAAGAGGAATTGAAGAAGAGTTTGGCGTAACATGTGAGCTTACTTATACTCCTGATTATCCGCCTTTATACAATGACCCTGAGCTTACAGCTAAGGTGGCAGAAAGTTTACGAAGCATGGATGATAAGGACATTAAAGAAGTGAAGGAATTTCCGGCAATGTCTCCATCTGAGGACTTTGCGTATTATGCTGAAAAATTCCCAGCCTGCTTTTTCTACATTGCATGTACACCAAAAGGGGTAGAAAATCCTTACTTCAATCATCATCCGAAATTTGATATCGATGAAGATGCACTCCTCGTAGCTGCGAAAGCTGTTGGACAAGTTGTTTGCAGTTATTATGAATTAGACTAAATGAAAAAAATAAGCTAGACAAGATAGTTCATTGATAACGTATCTAGTCTAGCTTACTTTTTTGTCTGGACTGCTTACCATTAATTATGTAGCATCAATTTTGGAGTACACTCGCCATTTATCGCAGACGAGTAAATCAGATTTTTTTAGTCCCCGATAAATAAATACTGCCAAGAATGACTTTTTCTCACCGTACCTCTACATTTTTTAGTGAATAGGCAGTTTCTCAGGATTCATTGTTATATACATTTCGTTTATTTTTTCATTACTAATATAAAAACTTAGGATACTATGAATCTTACCATTCATGTATATCACGATTGCTGGTTGATAATTGATATTTTTCATTTCAAAATTAAAGTCTTCAGAGGCTTTTTTCATGATTCCGTATAATAAGGCTAAAACGTTGGATACGGATACGATTGGACGTACAGCAGCCGTAGCTTTTCCACCGCCATCAGAGAATAGTGTAACATTTTCTGATATAAGTTCTAATAAGACAGCCGTATTTTGCATTTGAAACGCTTCTACAAAGCGATTAATGATTGATTTATTTTCCTCATAGTTTAAACTTTCACCTTCCACACGTGAGATCTTTTGCTTGGCCCTGCTAAAAATTTTTCTGCAGTTTTCTTCTTTTTTTCCAATAATATGTGCAATCTCTGAGTATGGGAAATCCAGTACCTCTCTTAAAAGGAGAACTGCCCGTTCATCTGATGCTAAATGCTCCATCATGCGTAAATAGGCAATACTCAATCCTTCTTTTTGTATAATCATTTCAGATGGATCATAGGCATGTAATTTCTCTTGTAATAGCGGCTCAGGGTTCCATGGTCCCACATAATGTTCTCGCTTGTATCGTGCAGACTTTAATGAATCAAGACAGAGGTTTGTCATCATTTTACAGAGATAGGCTTTCTTATTCTTTATGTCTTCCTCACTTATTTGGTAAGCTTTTAGAAATGTTTCGTGAACCATGTCTTCTGCTTCCGCAACTGATCCTAACATCCGATAACCTAATGAAAACAACAATGGTTTATATAGCTGGTAATCTTCTTTCGAAATTTGCACGATTTCTCCCCTTTTCGTTTAAAATGATTCCTTCAGTTGCTTATTTTTCACTGCTCACTGCCCATCTGCCAAAATTGAGTTGGGCGATGTCCAGTCTCCAGCTATATATAATCCTGGAATTCTTATTTCAGAACGCAGCTGCCCTTTGCACACCAATTGCCCTAGGTACCCTTTTCCTTTTATGCTCTAAATAACCGAAAGGCATCCAAATATGCACTTGGATGCCTTTTCTATACAATCTGAGACGTAGATGTTCACCGAAAGTATTATTTTTCAGTTGCCGTATTCCCCATTGCAATGGAAATCCTATTCCAACTGTTGATTTGGTTAATTATTAAAATAAGGTCAACATACTGTCTCTCGTTATAATGTTCACGTACTCGTTGATAAAGCTCATCTGGCACACGTTTTGTCGGGATTAACGTCACGTATTCTGTTAACTCAAGGGCTATTTTTTCTGCATTTGTGTAAAATGTGCACTCTCTCCAAGCACTAATACAATATAAACGTTGTTCCGTTTCTCCCATTTTTCTAGCATCAGCTGTATGCATGTTAATACAATATGCACAACCATTTATTTGCGAGGCACGAATTTTTATTAGTTCACGCAGTTTACGGTCTATACCTGTAGTTTTCGTATACTTCTCCATTTCCATCATTATTTTAAGTGCTTCTGGTGCTACGTTGTAATAATCAATTCGTTGCTCCAATATAATTACCTCCTTTTATTTCTTTCCCTTTAAGAAAGTATTAATTTAGGTGCTAATCTTGAAGCAGCTTCTTCAGCTTCTTTATATGCTTTTTGTAATACTTCAATTGGGTCTAGTAAAGCAGTTCCTTGTGCGCGAATGATTTGATAATCTTCAATGCCAAGAAAATTGAACATTGACTTCAGGTATTTATTAGAGTAATCAACTTCTGTATACCAATCATTGTTAGTATATATTGATCCACTTGCTTGTATGACAAGCATTCTTCGTCCGTCTTTAAGAAGCCCCACTGACCCATTTTCAGTATATTTAAAGGTTTCACGTGCAATCATGATATTGTCCATATAATCTTTTAACTTTGATGGAATATTAAAATTATGCAAAGGTAATACGATGATATACGTATTTGCACTTTTAAATTGTTGTAAGATTCCGGACATACGCTCCGTTACTTTTTGTTCTTGGCTAGTTAGTTCCTGTTCTTTTCGTTGTTTTTCCCATGCACTTAAAACCGTTTTATCTATCATAGGCACTACATCACTGTACAAGTTAATCTGTTCAATTACTTCGCTATCAGGAATTAATTCTTTATAAGCCTCCAAAAAGTGGTTAAAAACCTGCAAGCTAACTGAAGAAGTATCATCTATATTTGGATGTGCATTAATGATCAGTGTTTTGTTCATTTGTATTTCTCCTTTAAAATGAATTTTAGGCGCCAATTAAAGACTAACTTAATCGTCGATTAACATTATCTATAATATGTGCTATAATTATTTTTGTCAAATGAATAAAATTTACCAAAAGAGATTTCTATTTGACTAGACCTCTAAATACTCCTAAGATACAAATTGATAGTCCTTAATCAAAAGTAGGTGAGTTTATATGCAATACAGTGTCGGAGTTGAATATGCTTTACATTGTCTTGTTTATTTAATTGATGTTCCTTCTAAGGAAAGTGTTGGGATCAAGGATTTGGCAGAATTCCAAGGACTTTCTGAGACATTTCTTTCAAAAGTTTTCGGTAAATTGTCTAAGGCTGGTATTGTAAGTTCTGTCCCCGGTGTAAAGGGAGGATATAGGTTATCTAAGTCCCCAGAAGACATTTCCTTTTGGGATGTAGTTGAAGCAGTTGAAGGTCCAAAGCCTATTTTTCAATGTAAAAATATTAAAGATAATGGTTATTTGTATAGAGAAAGCTGCTGTTCAGCTCCCTCCTTTTGCACCATCAATTTAGTTATGCTCTCTGCGGAAGAAAAAATGCGTGATGACTTGCGTAGTAAAACACTATCATGGTTAAATGAAGAGCTTGATCGTGTATTACCCAAACAAATACGTGAAGATACTCGAAAATATTTTTCGAAAAACGACTAATAAAACGAACCTCTTGTGAAATTCCTTAATTAAAATATTCTAAAGAGCTTATTCATAAAAGCAACATCCTTATCTTTTAATTTCTAGCAATTTTGAAAATGCTATTGTATTAATATACATTCCTAGTTATTATTATAATAATTGATTGAAAGTATAGGAGAGAGTGCTATGAGTAGAAAAAATATTATTATTATTGGTGCAGCAGGAAGGGATTTTCATAATTTTAATACGTATTATCGTAATAATGAAATGTATAATGTTGTTGCTTTTACAGCAACGCAAATTCCAGATATCGATGGACGAAAATATCCAAGTGAATTAGCGGGCGAATTGTACCCTGAAGGTATTCCTATTTATTCACAAGATCAATTACCAGAATTGATTAAAGACTTGCAAGTGGATGAATGTGTGTTTGCGTATAGTGATGTTAATTACGAAGACGTGATGGGCGTGGGTGCGATTGTGAATGCAGCAGGTGCTAACTTCACATTACTAGGGCCAAAAAGCACGATGTTAAAAAGTAATAAGCCAGTTATTTCCGTTTGCGCTGTGCGAACTGGAACTGGAAAAAGCCAAACATCGCGTAAAATTATCGAAACACTGCTGGAGCATGATTTAAAAGTCATTGCAGTGAGACATCCGATGCCTTACGGCGATTTGAATGCACAGCGTGTTCAGCGCTTTGCGACAGTAGAGGACTTAAAAGAGCATAATTGCACAATCGAAGAAATGGAAGAATATGAACCACATGTGGCGCGTGGAAATATTGTGTATGCTGGCGTTGATTATGCAGATATTTTGGCAGCAGCTGAAAATGATCCAGATGGCTGTGACGTTATTTTATGGGACGGAGGAAATAACGATTTCTCTTTCTTCGAGCCTGATTTAGCTGTTACTGTCCTAGACCCGCATCGTCCAGGTCATGAGCTGAAATACTATCCTGGTGAAGTATGCTTAAGAACAACAGATGTGGCTATCATTAACAAAGTGGATAGTGCGCCAGAAGAAGCTGTTCAAATCGTAGAAAATAATATCAAATTCGCAAATCCAAATAGCACGATTATTAAAGCAGAATCAACGATTACAGTGGATCAACCGGAGAGTATTGTTGGAAAACGTGTATTAGTCGTAGAAGATGGCCCGACATTGACACATGGAGAAATGAAACTTGGCGCAGGTACAGTTGCAGCTGAACGTTTAGGTGCGAAGGAAATAATTGATCCACGTCCATTTGCAGTTGGTACATTAAGCGAAACGTTTAACAAATACAAACATATTGGCAACGTCCTTCCGGCGATGGGATACGGCGAACAGCAATTGAAAGATCTGGAAGAAACAATTAATAGTGCTGACTGTGATGCAGTAATCATTGGCACACCAATCGATTTATCACGCGTCATTTCGATTAATAAGCCATGTACACGTGTACATTATGATTTAGCTGAAATTGGCAGCCCGAATTTAAGCGATATTTTAAAAGATTTTATCCAAAAGCATAAGCTTGTGTGATGAACTTAAACAATTAGAAAAAGACTAGCGACACATTATTAGTGTCGCTAGTCTTTTTCCTTTCTTCCTACATTTTAACTTCCTTCATAAAAGCTTCCATGTGTTTTTCCATTTTACCATTTAACCGCAAGTGGCTTAAGATTATCAATGGCTAAGCAAGTTCCTGCTTATTTTCCTTGTCAATCGTAGTAGAATACGATTTAAGCAACTTTTCAAAAATAGTATCCCATTTTTGTTCGAAAGCATATTTTCTTCCTTCAATCCCCATCTGACTCCGTAATGAATGATCGTACAATAACTCTATGACCGCTTTTGTAAATTGAGGCACATTTCCAGGTGGACATAGGCGGCCAGTTACCCCTTCCTGAATAATACATTTGACACCACCTGAATTTGCACCGATAACAGGTGTGCCACTTGCAAATGATTCAAGAACAACATTGCCAAATGTTTCAGTTGGAGATGGAAAAACAAATAAATCTGCAGCCGAATATATTTCAGCTAATTCTTTCCCTTGGAGAAATCCTGTGAAATCCATATTTTCTAGTGCCGCGTTTTGAAGCTGAGCCCTACTTGGACCGTCTCCTACAATTAGCCAATGTAAATTTTCATTTATGTGCGGAGGCAAGGCTTTTGCTATTTCTAGAAGTGTGTTGACATCCTTCTCAGGTGCTAGTCTTCCTACATAAATGAGAAGATACTTTTTGCGTATTTGATATTTTTTGCGAACAACTAGCTTATCATAGTAAGGATGAAATAGTTGGCAATCTACCCCTCTTGACCACACTTCCATATTTGTAAATCCCCTTCTCCTCAACTTTCCAATCGATTCAGACGATGGAACATAGATTTTCTGTAACGGACGATGAAACCAATTCATATATTTCCAAAGATATTTTGATAGATTTGGTAAATCATAGTATTGTAAATAATAATCGAAATCCGTATGATAAGAGCCCACTAGTGGAATATTTAACTTTTTTGCATAATATGCCCCGCAAACCCCCAAATTAAACGGAGTGGCAACATGAATGATATCCGGTGCAAAATGAATGAGCTCTTCTCTCATTTGAAATGGGTTAGGAAAAGCGAAACGGCATTCAGGATATAAGAAAAAGGGCAGACTTTTAAAGCGGTGAATATAGGGTGTCAAATATTCACTAGATAAAGTGCTCGGTGCAAAAACCTTGAATGAAATATTTTCTCTAGTTAAATAATCAGTAAACTGCTTTAATGTTCGTGCAACCCCATTAATTTCCGGATAAAAGGTATCTGTGAAAAATGCAATTTTCATTTGCCCCTCCTTCAAAATGTCCATATAAAATAAAAGCTAATAAAGCCACAAATAATTCCGAGCATTCCACCTGCTAGTACATCAAATGGATAATGTAGCCCAAGATAAATTCTTGATAGTCCGACAAATAAAGCAAGAGGAAGCAGGATGACAACTAAACTTATTGAAGTGACAATTAATTTTATGAAATAGGCGACATTCAAACTCATATAGGTCATATATCCGCTTCGTCTTCAGATGTCCCCTCTCATCCTTTTGCTATCATTGGACATTAATGTGTTATAGCAGTATTTAATAAAATGTTCTTTTTTACGCTTGGTCTACCGATGGATACGTAGGTAATGTCGTGGTTTTGAGTTTTTTCAAGAGAATAGCAATTTCGTCCGTCAACAATGACTGCATCCTTCATATAAATTTCGAACAATTCTAAAGGAAACTGCTTAATTTCATCCCATTCCGTTGCGATAATGGCTACTTCAGCATTAAACAAAGCACTTATCAAATCTGATGTATACTCAATCGCATCCCCAACTAGCTTTTCTGCATTTTGAATGGCAATTGGATCATAGCCAACCACATTTGCACCTTCATTAAGCAAGTCATTGATAATGGTTAAGGAGGCTGCTTCGCGAATATCATCTGTTCCTGGTTTAAATGCAAGACCTAAAAGTGCGACTTTTTTTCCAGCTAATGAGCCGACCAATTCTTTTGCTTTTATAACTGGGAGTGAACGTTGGCGATTATTTACATTAATAACAGCCTCAAGCAATTCAAATGAATGTTCAACATCCCCCGCTATTTGTACAAGTGCATTTGCGTCTTTAGGAAAACAAGAGCCCCCATACCCAATACCTGCTTGAAGAAATGAATGACCAATACGCTTATCTTCCCCCATTCCGTAAGCTACTGTTTCCACATTTGCCCCAACCTTTTCACAAATGGCAGCGATTTCATTGATAAAACTAATTTTTGTCGCTAAAAAAGCATTTGATGCATATTTAATCATTTCTGCACTTCTGATATCTGTTTTGATAATCGGAATTTGAAGCGGAGCATATACTTGTTCAATAAGTAAAGCTGCTTCATTCATATACGCACCAATGACTATCCTGTCACTGTGAAAAAAATCATGGATGGCTGTGCCTTCACGAAGAAATTCAGGTGTTGAAGTAACTTCGATTTGAATTTTTGGAGGTTTCTTTCGCTGAATTAACATGTTCATTCGATCATTTGTACCAATTGGAACCGTGCTTTTCGTACAAATAATGACGTTGTTTTTTGCATTGAGGGCTATTTCTAGAGCAACGTTAAAGATAGAGTCTAAGTTTGCTGTTCCATCCTCGTTCTCCGGCGTTCCGACAGCAATAAATATGATATCTGCGAAAGAGTAAGCTTTTTTAGGATTGGTTGTAAAAGTCAAACGGCCGTTAGAAAGATTTTTGTGTAAAAGCGGTTCAAGTTCTGGCTCGTAGAACGGGGAGCACCCTGTTTGCAGCATTTTTATTCTATTCTCTTGATTATCGATGCATGTAACTTCGAAACCCATTTCTGCTAAACAAACACCTGTCACTAACCCAACATACCCTATTCCAGCGACCGAAATTTTCACACAATCCCTCCTGTAATAAATAGATTTATGATCATTTTATTAGAAGAATATAAATTCTACCTTGAGGCAGTGTTAATTAATTGTAAAAAGATTCTAACAATTACTTTCAACTAATTAACAGTTCAAACTCGTTCATTCATAC
>NZ_JBALPC010000078.1:0-38381 GCF_036965225.1 Bacillus sp. JJ1474
ATAAACCTGTCCAAGAAACTTTGTTTGCTGGACAGGTTTTGTGTTTTTCCGATAAACCAGTCCAAGAAACCTTGTTTACTGGACAGGTTTTGGTTTTTTCCGATAAACCAGTCCAAGAAACCTAGTTTACTGGGCAGGTTTTGGATTTTTCAAATAAACCTGTCCAAAAAACCAGTTTTATTAGGAAGATTACAATCACATTAATAAAAGCCTAAAAAGCATCTGTTCTTAAAAAATAACAAAAAAATGCCTCCAACCGGAAGCACTAAAATAAGGGGGAAATACACTTTGTAGTATGTATTGTTCCCATTATGAAATCTTTTATACATCTAAATTAACTCATTTACCCGATAAATCTTACCGCTTTCTATTTGCGCATCCAAAAGCAAGTTTACTAATGCATCCGCTACTACATGAGCAGGGCGAAGCATACCTTGTTCTTTATACTCCTTGAATTTTTCAAGATCATTAAATGCCTCTTTAGAGGAGGAACGGATCGTCCCCTGCATATCTGTGTCCATAATTCCAGGGCTGAATGCGATGATTTCATGAGGTGCTCCTGCTGTTATTTGTTCAGCTGCGGCTGTTTCTGTGAACATATTCAGCCCCGCTTTCGTGCTGCAATAGGCACTCCATCCTTGAATAGGCCTTTCAGCAGCGCCTGATGATACGTTTACAATTTTAAGAGGAACACATGCATTTTTTAAAAGAATATTCGTGATCATCAAGGGTGCAATTAAGTTAATCTGGACATTTGCAATCAATGCTTGATGATCAAGTGTGCCGGCTGTTGCGATTGGGTCTATTACACCAGCATTATTAATCAAATAAATAACCTCTGCTTTTTTGGGTTCCAGCACAGATAGAATTTCCTGAAAGTTTTTCTCTACTTCCTCGGGAACAGCAAGATTGCATGAAAAATGCTGATAGAAAACTTTGTTTACCAAAGCCTTCTCTCTTAACTCTGCATTTTCGGTTCTGGAAACAGTGATCACACCAATTTTCTCACTGATCATTCGTTCCGCAATCGAGGATCCAAGACCTTTTGATGCTCCAGTAATAATAGCGAACTTCATCTAATCACTCCAATATAGGTTTCTACTATCTATTAAAGCAGAATGAAAGCACCGAATACCACTTATTCCCCATTTTCCTGCTCATATTTTTTCATCTCGTCCTCGACAAAATTTATGAGAGACAGGATAATGCCCGCGCTAAAACAAATAATGGTGAGAATAGATAGCCCGAAAAGCCAGTAAAACATAAAAGTAGATACAAAGGTCCAAAGGAGACAATAAAAAGGAGCATTAAGAACCTTTGCCATCTACCATCTCTGCCTCCCAGTAAAATTCACTGAATACATCTGCAAATGCATCAATTGAATGATAAAGCTCTGCTAAATCATTTTCGACACCGCCAAATTCAATTAAGAGTGCCCGATCAGATAAATCCTGATTATAAATTCCGTTTCCTTCGCTTTTTCCTTTCTTGAAAACCCCTCTGCTGATACCGGGAAATTTTGCTTCAAGTCGATGATGAAGTTCTGTAGCTAACTGTAAATTTTTCTGGTAGTTTTTATGTTCCTTCCCGACAACAAAAAACAATCTCGCATATTTCTTTCCGTTTATCTCTTTCATCGTCAATTCCCGCCCCTGTGAGTCCCGATGAATGTCAATGAGAAACTTTAAGTCTTTATTTGAGGCCATGGCGGTTTTGGTCACCTCACGAGAAAGAAGGTAGCTTTGGTTATAGTCCCAATCCTTTTGATTGAGAAGTGACGCCATATTTGTTTTGTCATGTTCCACACCAATCCCTTTTAATCCCAGTTTTGCACTGAGTCTATTGCCAACCGCAATCACATTCACCCGTTCATTAGAGCTTACGGCTTCATCAGGATGATTGACTCCTTTTAACAAGGGAGTGAAAGACTCCCAGCTATGAGAATGATAGATATACACGCTTTTCTTTCCATCCAATGGAGGTGCTGCAGTACCATCCGGCGTGTCCTCGCTAGGGAGATTTTCACTGGCAATCTCCTTTTCTTTCAAAAGAAAATCTATCGGCGGAGCGGATTCGAACGGCAAATTCGTATAGTCCGTTCCTTCGCCAGCTACCTCAATCCCCGTGTCGAAGATCGAGTACCCTGGAAGTTCTCTCCCCAGGAAGGTGCGAATATCTGTCGGCTTAATATTGGTAGCAAGCTTAAAAGCATTCTCCGATAAATGAGAAAAGTTCAAGCTAGAATCATTACGGTAAAAATAATGATTCTCAGCCTTAAGTAAATGGATAAATAGCTGGTCAGCCTTTATATTTTTTAATAGTGAATTCATATGTTCAGAGGTAAAGACAGCGGAGTTTGAAGTTAGGATCCCAGCTATTATAAAGACGGAAAGAATACTCAAAAGCCACCCGTGAAAATAGAAAAATAAAGTATGTGCCGCTGATTTGTTTTTCATCACGATCCCCCCATCAGTCATATGTATGCCCGTACGAAGAAGAATAGAAGATGCTTATTGTTTAGGAAATTTCATCAAGGAAAAACTAATGAAGGCTCATGATTATTTTTTTTGCTATGATAACAATAGTCTTGTAAAAGGCAGAGTTCCTTTTAAATACGAGAAAACTTCATTTTTTTATCACAATTAACATCTATAGTTTGTGTAGATGATATTAATTAATGAAAGAGGGAAAATACGTGAAAAAGTGGATGGCCATTATATGTACAAGTTTCTTATTATTAGCCGGCTGTGGTGAAACAGGGCAAAAGGAGAACCAGGAAGAGGCAGCGTTGCCTGAAATCATTGAAGCCGATTTAGCTGTTCCCGAAAAAGCAGAAGTAGGGGAAGAGGTTCCCTTAGCTGTGACCGTTACGCAAGGCGACGAAGCTGTTGAAGATGCAAATGAGGTTAAGTTCGAAATTTGGAAAGAAGGGCAAAAAGATACTAGTGAGCTTGTTGTAGCAGAGCATACGGAAAAAGGAAAATATGAGGCTGCCTATACATTCTCTGAAAATGGTCTATTTAATGTTCAATCCCATGTAACTGCAAGGGATATGCATACAATGCCAACAAAAACGATCCAGGTTGGTGAAGTAGAAGCTGAGCATCATGAGCATCAGGAAGGAAGCGGTGATGATCACCATCATCATGATAGTGACGTTTCCATCGAACTGCAAAAACCAGTTCAATTGAAAGCTAACGAGCAAACAGCCTTAGCTGTTCAATTGCAAAAATCCAATGAGCCACTATTAAATGCAAAGGTAAGACTTGAGATTTTTCAAAAGGGTCAAAATCCAGCTTGGGTGAATATGACGGAAGGCACTAATGGGGAATATAAAACTGATTATAGTTTTCCTGCAAGTGGCGAGTTTATCATAAGAATCCATGTAGAAAATGATGAAGGACTCCATGAACATACTGAGGTGGAAGTAACAGTAGAATAAGGAAAAAAGCGCAGTCCATGAACTGCGCTTTTTTTTTGTAAAATTTTCATAATAGCTTCCCCTCGCTAAAAAGTAAAAATATCAATAAAATAGAGAGTAGATAGATAGAAAAGCAGGTGCCAACAAAATGAGAGATACTCATCTTTTTTTTAACACAGGAATTGGGAGGCAGAAGCCTAATAGCATCCGTAATAAGGAGCAGAGCTGCCCGTTTTGCGAAAGGGAGAAGCTAACAGATATTCTAGCGACAGACGGTTCGATTATCTTATTGAAAAATAAATTTCCAGTCCTAGAGAATACATATCAAACGGTATTAATTGAGACAGATGATTGTCATAGTGAGCTGTCGGTCTATCCGGAGGAACACTTAAATAAGCTTATTCGATTTGGCTTGACACATTGGCTGGAAATGATCGGGACAAAGAAATATAAGTCCGTGATCTTTTTTAAGAATCATGGACCATTATCAGGCGGAACGATTGCTCATCCGCATATGCAGATTATTGGGTTAGAGGATATTGATTATGGAGAAAAGGTACAGGCAAGTGATTTCGAAGGCATAACCATCCATGAGAAAAATGGGACGATTTTTTCCATCTCAATAGCACCCAGAGTTGGATTTTATGAGTTCAATGTGAAGTTAGGCGATATTCAGGATATTACGGCATTTGCGAAATATATTCAGACCGCGGCCCACTATATACTGAATCATTTTCCGTTTCCTTGTACGAGTTATAATTTATTCTTTTACGAGTTTGCTGGAAATATCTATGCAAAGGTAGTGCCGCGTTCAGTCACGACACCATTATTTATCGGGTATTTTATTCCTCAAGTTCCAAATAATATAGAGTGGATGAAGAATGATGTTCGGGAGCGTTATTTTGGATAAAGGGAAATAAACCCATTCGGCCTTCTAAAGTTGTTATTTAGCTGATAAAAAAATATAATGAAGTGTTGTTATTTTGGTTGCTTTTTAATAAGGAGATTGCCATTGCTATGTCTACAAATAAAACTACAACCCCTCCTAAAATAGATTTAAACTTAGTGTTCATTGTGTTTTTATTGTTTTTAGTAAGTTGTATTTCGATTTATAGCGCTCAGACGACTGGGCAATATAAAGAGAATTTTCTTTTAAAGCAGATTGTTTGGTATATGGTTGGAACGGGTATTATTGCTGCAGTGATTTCGCTTGATTCGGAACAGCTAAGAAAGATTTCTTGGTATGCCTATAGCTTTGGATTATTCTTGCTGGCTTTTCTAATCGTTGCTCCAAGCAGTATTGCACCCGTTATTAATGGAGCTAAGGCTTGGTATAGAGTACCAGGTATGGGCTCATTACAGCCTTCTGAGCTTGTTAAGGTTTTTCTCATTCTTGTTCTGGCAAGAGTGATTGATGAACATCATCAAAAGAATCCGATCAAAACGATCCAAACTGACTTCAAGCTGCTGATGAAGCTCGGCGTATTTACGGGAATTCCTTTATTGCTTGTGATGCAGCAGCCCGACCTTGGGACAGGCCTTGTTTTTATCTCCATTTTGCTGGGAATGATTTTTATCTCGGGGATTACTTGGAAGCTGCTCGCGCCTATTTTTGGGACAGGTCTTACTTTGATTTCAATTATTTTTTACTTTGTCCTTTGGCATCCAGAGATTTTGGAGAAATATTTAGGTGTGAAGGAGTATCAATTTGGGCGGATTTATTCATGGCTCGATCCGTATAATTATCAAAGCTCAGCAGGCTTCCAATTAACGAGGTCGCTTCTTGCCATTGGGTCAGGAGAAACGAGCGGGAAAGGGTATGGAACGAGAGAAGTCTATTTGCCTGAAAGTCACACAGACTTCATCTTTAGTATCGTAGGTGAAGAGTTTGGCTTTATTGGGGCAAGTGTTTTAGTCAGTTTATTCTTTCTGCTTATATACCAGATTACCAAGATTGGAATGGAAACGAAAAATGACTTTTATTCGTATATTTGTGTAGGGGTCATCAGTATGATCACCTTTCACGTCTTCCAGAATATTGGCATGACGATCGGGCTTCTTCCGATTACAGGAATCCCGCTGCCGTTTATTAGTTATGGAGGCAGCTCATTAATGGGGAATATGCTCGGGCTTAGTTTAATCTTCTCCATTCGCTACCATTATAAAAAGTATATGTTTTCAAATAATGATTAAGAAAGCGAGGCGTTATTCGCCCCGCTTTTAATCGATTACCCCCGTTTCTGCGATCCTCACCTTCGTGTTAATTTTTACTGTTAAATTTTGATAATCATCCTTCCACTTTTTGAAATCATAGCCGCGAATATACTTTCGATGTAAAAAACCAAATCCGATTGGATCCGCTTTTTCTTTTTGAAATCTTTTGATCAATTCTAAACATTTTTCATTAATATCTTTTTCCAGCTTTTTTTCAATCTCTTCTACTACTTTTGGAGTTAACCTCTCACCCGTATATTCCTTGATAACACCTACCGTTTTAATATCAATGGCAACATGTAACGGTTTTTCTTTCGATAATTTAAATTTATGCTTGGATGTAATGCTTTTAACATCTGCATCTTTCCCTTTTTCTAAATGAACTCTATAGCTGCCCTCCGTATGATTGTCGACTAGCAGCTTAAAATAGAACATCTCCTTTTTAGGAAGGACATATACTTCTTTATCATTTCTAAAAATGCTTAAGCCGCTTATTTCCATTTTGTTTTGGGCAATTTGTCTTAACTCAGGAAGATAGGGATCCTTCCCCTTCATATAATAGTCTCGCAAAAAGATATGTAAATTGGTCTCGGGCACATCCCCGCGCTGGATATTATGCTCAATCAGATCATTTATATAGTTTGAATTGCCCTCAGGCCCATAATCTCCTTTTAATATTTCCAAGGCACTTCCGTGTGACGTTGCTAAGAAATTTCTTGCCCCGACACTTGGATCTCTTTGGTAAGTATCAATAAAATCAATAATTCCTTCGTCAACAAGCTTGTCTCCAAAAATCGAGACTAATACTCCACCTGTTACGATGGGTTTGGATGATTCCTTTTGAAGATTCAACATGAGATCCCGTCTTAAGCTAGCTTCGGATGTATATGTGTTATTTTTGATTGATTTATCGGGAAGATATTCTTGGGTGAGAAGCGTCCCGATGAATTTGCCTTCAGCAAGTTTATCAAATGCTGCTGCAGATTCAATATTAATATTATCAATGACTTTCCTTTGGACACAGCCTGACAATAAAATAGAGAGGATTAATAGAATAGAAAGCTTGCCTCGATTTCTCATGACCTCTTCACCTTCTTTGCAATCATCGTGCTAATGAATAGGATTGGAATGTAAATATAATTTAAAACAAATCCCGCTTTTCCAGTTAAATCATTTAAAAAACCTACTTTTGCACGCGTATCAAAAAAGGGGCTAACGATTAATATGATGAGTGCAATGATAAAAACTCCTTTTTTTTGTTTAATATTCATTAACCGTTTTAACAGTCTTGAGGCGGCCCAAAGGGCGATGCAAACATTAGGAAGGATGATTAAATTCCAATTGGCAATTCCGATGTATTCGATTCGCTCGACAAAAGGCAATTTCACAATTTTCCACATCGTTAATGTTGCCCATATAGACTTTTCAAGCTGTTCTTGAGAAAAATACACAATCGTCACAATCATAAAGCTTGTGTAAATAAAAGTAGTAAATAAAAGGGCGAAATGGGCCCATTTTTTCGATTTTTGCGGTTCCTTGATAAAAGGAAAGCAAAATAGAATAATTTCAAAACCGATATAAGTGAGTGACATGTGATAAGAACCTAAAAGGATTTCTTTAATCGAATGATCCCAAACCGGCAAAAGATGCATGTAATTGCCAAACTTCAAATTAAAGCCAAAAGCAAAATGCACATAAGCAGGCAGGAGCATTGAGAAAAAGGCGATGCCCACAACCGTTCGAAATCCGCCAAAAATGATATACGTACAAAGAAGCAAAAACAGCAAGGAAAACCAGAAAGTACTAAGACTGGGAAACATCCAAACTTGAATAACTTCGATATACGAGCGCAAAACTGTTAAAGCAAGCAATGTAAAGTAGAGAACAAAAATGGAACTAATAATTTTGCCAACAATATTTCCGAAAATATATTTATGTGCTGTGACTATATCTCCATTAACCGTTTCCATGACTTTATATATCATCCACATGAGGATATGAAGGGAAAGCCCCGCAAACAAAACAGAAATCCAAGCATCATTCCCTGAATAGGCGACAATTACGCGCTGAAATCCGAGAATCCCTATACCAATTTGCATAGAAGTGATTAAATAAAAAACTAAAAATGGGGATATTTTTACTCCTTCAGGTATAGGCTGTTCCTGCATACTTTCCCCCCCTTATTCATCAATATCTTTTTTAGTATTCGCTTTTTCCTTATTAAATCGAACTGGATTTTTTGTTCTTAATAAATATGGTCGCGTTGTATCCTTTGAAAATGGCAGCCTGATGATTGTATCTTTCAAGTCTTTCACCCTTAATGGATAAATAGGCTCCAAAAATGGTCGTCCAAGAGAAGTCAGCCTTATTAAATGGGTAAGCATAATACAGAAGCAGAAGACAATCCCGAGCAATCCCCAAAACTCAGCAAAAAGCAAAAATGGGAACCGCAGTAAGCGGATCGTGTTGCCCATCTTGTATACGGGTGTCGTAAAGGATCCAAGAGCAGCCAAGGCAACAAGAATAAGAAGTACATTACTTGTAAGTCCAGCTTCCACGGAAGCAGTCCCAATCACAATTCCTCCAACGATACCAATTGTTTGCCCAACCTTTGTCGGCAGCCTTGCTCCCGCTTCTCTTAACAGTTCAATCGTTAATTCAAGAAATATTGCTTCGAGTATAGGCGGGAAGGGAACAATCCTTCTTGACGTAATCAATGTTCCTATTAGGTCATTAGGAATGAGCTCATAATGATAAGTAAGGACAGCGACATATATTGGCGTAATAAGAATTGAAAATAAAACAGCAAAAACCCGAACGAGCCTGAAAAAAGAGGCTAGAAGCCAATTTAAGAAATAATCCTCAAACGAGCCGAAGAACTCGACAAGTGTCGTTGGGGTAATAAGAACGTGTGGTGATCCATCTACGACAATGGCTATTTTTCCTTCTGCCAATATCCCAACTACACGGTCTGGCCTCTCCGTGTCGAGCAATTGCGGAAAAGGAGAGTTTGAATTATCGCTAATAAGCTGAACGATATAGGAGCTGTCTGTAATAGCATCAAACTCGACTTCTTTAATCCTTTGTCTTACTGTGTTTACATTCGCTTCATCGGTAATTCCTTCCATAAATAATATGGCAATTCTTGTTTTGGACAACTTCCCCAACGTGTACTCCTCAATTATCAGTTCCTCTGCGGGCAGTCTTTTTCTAATTAAATTTAAGTTTTGTCCTAGTGATTCGACAAATGACTCTTTTGGGCCGATAACAGAGAATTCAATTTCGGGTTGAGATGGACTTCGAACAATTTCTTTTTGTGCGGAAATAAAAGCAAATTGCGCCTCATTATTCTCAACAGTCAACAATAAGTAGCCATTTAATAATTTTTGGCTGATTTTTGTAGGGTCATCCGATATTTCCAGGTCAGCAATGGGTAAAAGCTTTTTTATATCTTCAATTGTATGAAAATCATCTTCAAGTAAACTCGGAAGTACTCCTTGTTGAATAATTTGTTCATCCACTAAAGTAGACATAAAGGATAGGCAAAAATGAATATTTGTCTTTTGACTTATATGATAGGATTGTGTGAAATCCTCCGATTTTTTGAGTTCTTTCTCCCAATTGCTTAGTTTTTGTTGACTTTTCTTTGTGCTAATCCACTTTTTCATCCAATCACCATCATTTTAGGTATTACGAGTATTGTTACCGAAATTGGCGGGATTATGAATGGATGGGTGAAATTTACTTTTTAAGAAGATAAAAAGAAGGCAAATCAGCCTTCCTTCTTTTCATCTTGAATTAACATCTAGTGAATTGGGTGTTTTTTTTTTGGAACTTAAATAAGTGAAATGTTGGAAGTATGCGTTCTTTCACAAATTTTAAATTATGTGAAAGAATTGACAAGAGGTTAGGTGGTTAAATTGAAAATAACCCGCAAAAAAGCTGCGGGTTTTTTCGGAAAAGTGATCTTTATTTCACAAAAAACTTTTCAATATCATCAAGCATTAAATTTGCAGCAATAACACCGCCGGCAGTATTCCAGATTACATCATCTACTTTATGAATATTACCTGCTTTTGCTACACTTAGATTTTGGAATAATGGGTCTTCAATCCACTCTTTCTCCAGGCTGCTTGCTTCGCCATCTCCAGTTTCATAAGTAAAGTAGAATAAGATATCCCCGTCCATGGCAGGAACTCTTTCTTTCGTTGCATTTCTTTCTGCAAAATCATCTACGTTCTGACTTTCAGGTCTTTTTAAGCCAATTTGCTCTAGAATAACACCTGAGAAAGTATCCTTATGATAGATTCGTACATCTCCAGCCATAAAGCGGACGATGGAAACTTCTTGATGGACTTTATCTCCAAGCTTCTCTTGAATATCTTTAATACGCTGTTCATAATCAGCAATCACTTTTTGTCCATCTTCTTCTTTATTCAATGCTTGTGCATAAAGTTTAAAGTTTTCTTGCCAGTTTCCGCGTAAAGTTTCAGCAAATACAGTAGGGGCAATCGCATTCAACTGATCATAAATTTTTTCTTGGCGCATTTTGTTTCCGATAATTAAATCAGGCTTTAATGCTGCAATGGCTTCAACATTAACTTCACTTTCCGTTCCAACGACTTTAACATCAGCCATTTTATCTGCAATATGAGGATACCAAGGATCCCCTGTCCATGATTGAACAGCTCCAATTGGTGTTACCCCCATTGAAAGAAGCGCCTCTGTTCCTTCATTGGTTAAAATCACAACCCTCTTAGGTGTTTCTTTAATTGGAGTTTCTCCCATCGCATGCTGTACCGTATAACCTGTTTCTTCAGAAGCATGATCTGTTCCTTTGTCCTTGTCAGCTTGCTCGCCATTGTTATTTCCGCATGCAGCTAAAATGAAAAGGGACATCATAAAAATAATTGTAAATGATAATTTAAAAGCCTTCATTCTTTTTGTTACCTCCTAATTGCTACTGATAATCATTTTCATTACTATCATAATATTATGATGGTTTAAAAGGGCTGTCAATAGGTAAATGAAAATGATTATCAAAATCATTGACATGGTGTTTTTCATCCCATAGACTGAATATGTAGGAACTTCTATTCATGAAAGGTTTAAGATTTATGATTTTAAAAAATAATTCTCTAAGATGGACGGGTTTAATCCTATCAATTCTCCTTTTGCTTTTTCTTATGTGCCTTAGTATTGTATATGGTTATACGAATACAACATGGAAAATGGCAATTGATGCCTTTTTGGCTTTTGACGGGTCGAACGAGCATCTTATTATACAGTCAGTTAGGCTGCCAAGAGCGATGATAGCTGCAGCAGTTGGGGCGAGTCTGGCTGTCGCGGGTGTATTGCTTCAAACTTTAACGAAAAACCCATTGGCTGCACCTGAAATATTTGGTATAAATGCGGGTGCTGGGTTTGCGGTTGTTATTGTGGTGACACTATTTTCCCTTAGCAATTTACATATCTTTACGTGGGTGTCTTTTTTAGGGGCTACTATTGCCTTTGTTTGTGTATATGCGATTGGTTCAATAGGAAGAGAAGGATTAACACCAATCAAGCTTACCTTAGCTGGAGCCGCTATAAGTGCGATGTTTGCCTCCATGACACAAGGATTTCTTGTTATTAATGAAACGGCTTTGGATCAAGTTCTTTTTTGGCTAGCTGGATCTGTATCCGGCAGAAAGCTCGACACGCTACTAGCCGTACTGCCTTATTTAGCCGTTGGCTGGATTCTATCTTTGTCCATTTCCAACCAGATGAATATTCTATCAATGGGTGAGGATGTGGCTAAAGGCTTAGGCTTGAAAACGGGGCTTCTAAAACTAGGAGCTGGAATAGCCATCATTCTTTTATCTGGCGGAGCAGTTGCTGTTGCAGGTCCAATTGGCTTTATTGGAATTGTGATCCCTCATATTACACGTGCTGTTGTTGGAATTGATCACAGATGGGTGATTCCCTTTTCGGCACTTTTCGGAGGCATGCTGCTTCTTATGGCAGACATCGCCTCTAGGTATATCATTATGCCGCAGGAAGTGCCTGTCGGTGTGATGACAGCTGTTATTGGAACTCCTTTTTTCATCTATATCGCGAGAAAGGGGTTTAATAAATAATGCGGCAATATCAAAGTTTTCGTGTATACAAGGATAAAATTTCTTTCTTAATTGATCGGAAGGCATTATTTATTTTTCTTATACTTTTAAGTGCTGCAGCAGTAGTATTTATTATTAGTACCGGAACCGGAGAGATGAAGATCAGTCCATTAAATGTGGTGAAGGTGTTTTTCGGAGGCGGTACAGAAATGGAACGTCTTGTCGTTCAATCTTTCCGGCTGCCGAGGATCATTGTGTCATTATTAGTCGGAATTGGACTGGCCGTTGCAGGAGGGATTCTACAGGGTATTATTCGTAATCCTCTTGCTTCTCCAGATATTTTAGGGATTACCGGGGGTGCATCCGTTGCGGTTGTTGGCTTTCTCGCCCTTTTCAGCGATGAAAGCAATGCTCTGACTGTGAGCATTGAATGGCTGCCTGTCGCTGCATTTTTCGGTGCAACGGTTGTTGCTTTTTTAGTCTATTTTTTAGCATGGAAAGATGGAGTTTCACCGATTCGATTAGTGTTAATCGGGATTGGATTATACAGCCTTATGAAAGCCCTCACTACTTTAATGATGCTTCTCGGTCCCATTTATCAGGCGAGTCAAGCGAATATTTGGATTACAGGAACGGTTTATGGCTCTAACTGGAGCCATGTGACCATTCTAGTTCCTTGGATATTGATTCTGTGCATGGCTGCCTTTATTTCGGCCCGAAATGTGAATATTCAGGAGCTTGGGGATGATATTGCTACAGGGGTAGGAAGCCATGTTCAGAGGAATCGCTTTCTATTGCTCATGATCAGTACTGCGTTGATTGGCGGCTCCGTTGCTTTTGCAGGCGGCATCGGCTTTGTAGGTTTAATGGCACCGCATATGGCAAGAAGATTAGTAGGGTCTGCCTTCGGGGCACTGCTTCCCGTTTCGGCGTTAATCGGATGCATACTCGTGATGGCTGCTGACCTAATTGGACGGACACTGTTTTCGCCGCTTGAGATCCCAGCTGGTGTGTTCACGGCCAGTATTGGAGCGCCGTACTTCATATATTTACTTTTTAAAACGAGGAATTCATAGAGTTTATTAAAGGAGGGAGCGGAGTATGGTAAATGCACAGGCGATTGTCACGAATCAACTGACTTTATCCTATGGGGATACAATTATCATCAATGAGCTTGATTTAAAGATCCCAAAAGGGGAAGTGACGGTCTTTATTGGGGGAAATGGCTGTGGCAAATCAACTTTGCTCAGATCTATTGCTCGGTTACTAAAGCCTAAATCAGGTGCGATTTTACTAGAAGGAGAGGCAATTGCTAAATTGTCTACGAAGGAGGTAGCTAGAAAGATGGCGATCCTTCCCCAATCCCCATCGGCACCTGAGGGGTTAACAGTTCTTCAGCTAGTCAAGCAGGGACGCTACCCATACCAAACATGGCTGAAGCAATGGTCAGACGAAGACGAGAAAATGGTGAATGCTGCATTAAAGGCGACAAGTCTTGAGCCATTAAAGGATCGGACTGTGGATTCTCTTTCTGGGGGGCAAAGGCAACGTGCATGGATTGCGATGACGCTTGCACAGGACACGGATACGATTCTGCTTGATGAACCGACGACTTATTTAGATATGACACATCAAATTGAGATCCTTGATTTGTTGTTTGAATTAAATGAAAAAGAACAGAGAACCATTGTAATGGTTTTGCATGATTTAAATTTAGCCTGCCGCTATGCCCATAATATTGTGGCGATTAAAGATCAAAAAATATTTGCACAAGGGAAGCCGGAGTACGTTATTAATTACAGTTTAGTTAAGAATGTGTTCGGGATGGATTGTGAAGTAACGATGGATCCATTGTTTGGAACTCCATTATGCATTCCTTATGGAAAAGGGAGATGTATTCTAAGTAAGGATGGGACTGGCAATGGTTCAAAAGCTCTCAGAATCGCAGATTAATGAGCTTCTTTCATTTCGTTTTACATCGGAAAAGTACCCATCCCCATTCTCCGTTTCTATGGATTTGCTGCAGGATGAACAATCTTTGCTCGATTATTTAGAGGAGCTTGGGAAGCATATAGGAGCTGCAAACGAGAAGGTTACGGCATCGGTTTTTATGAAAAGATATGCTTTTCTGGCGGTCATTTACCTTTATGCTATGACTGCTTGGAATAGACAGATGGATATTTCATTTGAGAATATTTCACTGGAAACCAATTCTCAGGATGAATTATGGCTCCCGCGATTTTATTTTAATGAGGTACGTTTTAAGATGGTCGAGAGTGATCGAGAAGAATGGCGGGAGAATGGGGTTAAGATTCTTTTTCAAAGTCACATATATCCGCTAGTTAATAGCCTTTCGAAGGCTACTAAAGTATCTAAGCTGATTCTTTGGGAAAATATTGCTGTTTATATTTACTGGCTGTATGAATCAGTTTTTGGAAAAGAAGATGTGCCGGAGGACGTGGTTGGGCGTTCAAAAGAGGATTTTCATTATATTATTTTTCAAGCATCTGGTTCCTTATTTGGCAGCTATAAGGAAAATCCGCTAAAAAGGTATTATAATCAGCATATATATGTCGAGGAGCTGAAGGCGGAGGTCAGACCGAGAAATACATGCTGCTATTCTTACTTAACAAATAATAAGAAGCGTTGTGTGACCTGCCCGCACTCATGTGCACCTTGTCCACTAATTAGTGAAATCACAAGAAAGGAGGGACTAGCTCTTGAATCAAGAATTAAAGGACAAGCTTGATGGCTTGCTTGAGAAATATACCGAGCTATTAATCGGTGACTCTAATGAAGAGTTAAAGGATAAGGTCCAAGCATGGATAATATATTCATATATCGCCAAATCGATGGCACCTTTAACAAAACACTGGAATGAAACCTATCCTGAGGCGAAAGAAGAGATGAAAGCTTTAGTAGCTGAGATAAAGAGGCTGAACGATGAGCATCGCAGCAAATGATGCCCGCTTCTAGCAAAAATCCGCTAGAGCGGGAACCACATGCACTGACTGATGCCCGAGAAAGGCAATTTCGGTTGATGATGGGCATCAGAACAGTCAACAGATGCCCGTATATTGCAAAAATCCGCTGAAGCGGGAACCACATGCACTGACTGGTGCCAAGTAAATGTAATTTCGGTTGATAACGGGCATCAGACCGTACAACAGATGCCCGTTATTGTAAAAATCCTCTAGAGCAGAAACCATAGGTAAACACTCTTCGAATGAATTGTTTAACTTAGCTCTTTTTAAACTGATTATTCTGGCTGTTCACTTTTCCGCCGCCATCTGCTTCAACAGTTGGTCCAGCATTCCCTTTTACACTTGCAGCACTGACCCCAGCCTTCGAAGGATTCTTTTTTCTTCTTGCCATTCACTAATCACCTCCATTAGTAGATTACCCAATATGGGCTTTTCCACTAGCAAAAATTAGCCGATAGTGGATTGTCTAATGTCAATTTATGACCGTTACCCGAAAAAAATATTTTTTCCAATATGTACAAAAAATATTGATTAAATATTTTAAATATTTTATAGTTATAAATAATAAGACTCATTCACGAGAAATTTTTTTGGTATAAAAATGAATGAGTGTTCATTCAAAAGGTGTAAAAGGGGGAAATAAACTTGATCCAACAAATCAAAAAAGCAGCAGTTCTTGGTTCTGGAGTGATGGGCTCTGGTATTGCAGCTCACTTAGCGAATATTGGAATCCCAACACTATTGCTGGATATTGTACCTCGAGAATTAAATGAAACAGAGAAAGCAAAAGGGTTAACCCTTGATGATAAGGCAGTTAGAAATCGAATTAGTGAAGCAGGCCGCCAAAAGCTATTAAAGCAAAAACCCGCGCCGCTTACGTCTAAAGAGAATTTATCATTAATAGAAGCTGGTAACTTCGATGACGACATGGAGCGTTTAAAGGATGTTGATTGGGTCATTGAGGTTGTCGTTGAAAATCTCGATATTAAAAAGCAGGTTTTTGAAAAGGTAGATCGCTATAGAAAGCCTGGCAGTATCGTAAGTTCAAACACATCTGGAATTTCCGTTGAGGCGATGTCAGCAGGACGCTCTGAGGATTTTCAGAAGTATTTCCTCGGGACTCACTTTTTTAACCCGCCTCGCTATTTAAAGTTGTTAGAAGTTATTCCTACGAAAAACACTGATGCCAAAGTATTAAGCTTTATGAAGAAATTTGGCGAAGATAAGCTGGGCAAGGGCGTTGTTGAAGCGAAGGATACGCCAAACTTTATTGCTAACCGCATCGGGACGTACGGGCTGTTAGTCACTTTACAGGAAATGCTCAAAGGCGGCTATAGTGTTGGAGAAGTTGATTCCATTACAGGACCGTTAATCGGCCGGCCAAAAAGCGCAACCTTCAGAACACTTGATGTTGTCGGTTTAGATACATTTGTCCATGTAGCCAATAATGTCTATGAGCAAGTGGAAGACAAGGAAAAAGAAGTCTTCACAGTGCCAGACTTTATGAAAGAGATGCTTAATAAGGGCTGGCTAGGCAGCAAGACTGGCCAAGGGTTTTTCCTCAAGCAAGGGAAAGAGATTCTAGAGCTTGATCCAAACACTTTTGAATATGGGCCTCGGAAGAAACTGAAAACAGCGGCAACAGAATTAAGCAAGCAGGAAAAAGGCACAGCCAACAAAATGAAAGCGCTAATATATGCTGATGACCGTGCTGGCCAGCTACTATGGAATATATTAAGTCCGGCTCTACTTTATTCAGCTGAATTATTAGGAACCATTGCTGATGATGTTGTTGCAATTGATCAAGCAATGAAATGGGGCTTCGGCTGGGAGTTAGGACCATTTGAAATTTGGGATGCCATTGGTGTAGAAAAAGCCGTGAAGAAAATGGAAGAGGCTGGTTTAGAGGTTCCGGTTTGGGTAAAGGAAATGCTCGATAACGGTCATGCATCATTCTATAAAGAAGCCGAGGATGGAAATCTCTTTTTCTATGAAAATGGCGAATACAAGCCAGTAGTTGAAAATCCGAAGAAAATAAATTTAAAAAGATTGAAAAAACAAAAAGGCGTCATTAAAAAGAACAGCGGTGCAAGTCTTATTGATCTAGGCGATGGTGTTGCTTTGCTAGAGTTCCATTCTAAAAGCAATGCACTTGGTCTAGACAGTATCCAAATGATTAACTACTCCATTGATGAGGTAGAAAAGAATTTCAAGGGACTTGTAATCGGTAACCAAGGCAAGAACTTCAGCGTTGGTGCGAATCTTGCCATGATCCTGATGGAAGCACAGGATGATAATATTTATGAGCTTGACATGGTCGTCCGTCACTTCCAGCAGGCAATGATGAAAATTAAATACAGTTCTAAGCCAGTTGTTGCAGCTCCATTTGGCATGACGCTTGGAGGCGGATCAGAAGTTTGTCTACCAACTGCGCATATTCAGGCTTCAAGCGAAACGTATATGGGGCTTGTGGAAGTTGGGGTAGGGCTGATTCCTGGCGGAGGCGGTAATAAAGAGCTTTATTTAAAGCATCTCAATAACCTGCCTAATGGGGTTGAATTTGATCTTCAAAAAGTTGCAAACAAAGTATTTGAATCGATTGCTATGGCAAAGGTTTCTACATCAGGGGATGAAGCACGCGAAAACAATTTTTTGAATGCTGCTGATGGTATTAGTGTGAATGGTGATCATTTACTTTATGATGCGAAGCAGGCAGTACTAGCTCTTTATGAAAGAGGCTATCAGCCGCCCATCCGCAAAAAGGTGCCAGTTGTTGGTGAAACGGGTTATGCAACTTTACTTTTAGGAGCACAGACAATGCTTTATTCTGGTTATATTTCAGAGCATGATCTAAAAATTGCGAAGAAGTTAGCTTATGTCATTGCAGGTGGAAAAGTACCTTTTGGAACTGAAGTGGATGAACAATATTTACTAGATTTAGAAAGAGAAGCCTTCCTAAGCCTGCTAGCTGAGCCAAAGACGCTGCAGCGCATGCAGCATATGCTCGTGAAAGGGAAGCCATTACGTAATTAATATAGTGGAAGAGTAATAGGGTTCATTTTTCAATAGATAAGAAAGAGAGGGAATAGAATGAAAGAAGCGGTTATCGTTGCAGGAGCCCGCACTCCGGTTGGCAAGGCAAAGAAAGGGACGCTCGCCAATGTAAGACCGGATGATTTAGGAGCCCTCGTTGTGCAGGAAACATTAAAGCGAGCAGGAAACTATGAGGGAAATATCGATGACTTAATTATTGGATGTGCCATGCCGGAAGCAGAGCAGGGCTTAAACATGGCTCGAAATATTGGGGCATTGGCTGGACTTCCATATAATGTTCCGGCGATCACTATTAATCGCTACTGCTCATCAGGATTACAATCCATTGCCTACGCAGCTGAGAAAATTATGATCGGACACGCAGACACAATCATTGCTGGCGGGGCTGAGTCAATGAGTCTTGTTCCGATGATGGGTCACGTGACTCGTCCCAATATTAAATTGGCGGAATCAGCTCCTGAGTATTATATGGGCATGGGTCACACAGCTGAAGAGGTTGCGAAAAAATACGGGATTTCCCGTGAAGATCAGGATGCCTTTGCCGTTCGAAGCCATCAAAAAGCAGCAAAAGCCATTCAAGAAGGAAAGTTTAAGGATGAAATCGTTCCCGTTGACGTAGCCTTACGATCAATTGGAAAAGACAATAAATTGATCGAAAAAAAGATTACATTTAGTCAAGATGAAGGTGTAAGAGCGGATTCTACGATTGAAACATTGGCTAAGCTTCGTCCAGCTTTTTCTGTTACTGGAACGGTAACAGCAGGGAATTCATCCCAGACAAGTGATGGAGCAGCAGCGGTCATGGTCATGGACCGTGAAAAAGCAGAATCAACTGGCTTGAAGCCAATGGCCAAATTCAGATCATTCGCTGTCGGCGGAGTGCCGCCAGAAATTATGGGAATTGGCCCAATTGTCGCTATCCCTAAAGCATTAAAGCTAGCAGGCCTTGAATTATCAGATATCGGACTATTTGAACTAAATGAAGCATTCGCTTCCCAATCGATCCAAATCATTCGAGAGTTAGGCTTAGACGAAGAAAAGATAAACGTGAACGGCGGCGCCATTGCACTAGGCCATCCGCTAGGGTGCACAGGGGCGAAACTTACACTATCGCTCATTCATGAAATGAAACGCCGCAATCAGCAATTCGGCATCGTCACCATGTGCATAGGCGGAGGAATGGGCGCAGCCGGAGTGTTCGAACTGCTATAGGGCATAGTCATAGAACATAACAGTCCAAAAAATTGAATGGAGGAAATAAAGATGTCTAATCAAACAGATAACCTAATTAAAGGTGGAAGTTTTTTAATCGAGGATCTTTCCTCTGATCGTGTGTTTACTCCAGAGGATTATACAGATGAGCATAAAATGATTGCGAAAACGACTGAGGAATTCGTCATAAATGAAGTTCTTCCAGAAGTAGAGTATTTAGAGAATCACGAATTTGATCGTACAGTCAAATTATTAAAGCAAGCGGGAGAGCTTGGACTTCTAGGTGCTGATGTTCCTGAAGAATACGGCGGTTTGGCATTAGATAAAGTAAGCTCGGCGCTCATCGCTGAAAAAATGGCGCGTGCAGGCGGTTTCTCTATCTCCCACGGGGCACATGTAGGAATTGGATCCCTTCCTATCGTTCTTTTCGGAACGGAGGAGCAGAAGAAGCAATACTTGCCAGATTTAGCTACTGGTGATAAGTTGGCAGCTTATGCTTTAACTGAGCCAGGCTCAGGTTCAGATGCACTAGGTGCAAGAACAACGGCTAAGCTTAATGCGGAAGGCACTCATTATGTTCTAAATGGTGAAAAGCAATGGATTACGAATTCTGCATTTGCAGACGTATTTGTTGTTTACGCAAAAGTGGACGGAGAGCATTTCTCAGCTTTTATCGTAGAAAGAGAGTTCCCAGGGGTATCTGTTGGTCCGGAAGAAAAGAAAATGGGAATTAAGAGCTCATCGACTCGTACATTAATTCTAGAAGATGCACTTGTGCCGAAGGAAAACCTGCTAGGAGAGCTAGGCAGAGGCCATATTATCGCATTTAACATCTTAAACATCGGCCGTTATAAATTAGGGGTTGGGGCTGTAGGAGGTTCAAAACGGGCATTTGAAATTACTGTACAGTATGCAAATCAGCGCCAGCAGTTCAAAACGCCAATCTCTCAATTTAATTTGACAAAGGAAAAGTTCGGAACAATGGCTTCAAAGATTTATGCTGCAGAAAGCTCTGTTTATCGTACAGTTGGGTTGTTTGAGGATCGCATGAGCAAGCTATCAGAAGAAGAGGTTAAGGATGGCAAGGAAGTAGCGAAATCCATTGCCGAATATGCCATTGAATGCTCACTAAATAAATTCTTCTCTACAGAGGTCCTTGATTACGTTGTGGATGAAGGTGTTCAAATTCATGGCGGCTATGGATTCATGGCTGAATACGAAATTGAAAGAGCGTATCGCGATTCCCGAATTAATCGAATTTTTGAAGGAACAAATGAAATTAACCGTCTATTAGTTCCAGGTACCTATATCCGTAAAGCGTTCAAGGGTGAGCTGCCATTATTCGAAAAAGCGATGGCTTTACAAGAGGAACTTATGATGATGATGCCTGAAGATCCTGGTGAAGAGCCTTTAGCTCAGGAGAAATATTTAGTGAAAAATGCAAAGAAAATTGGCTTGCTTGCTGCAGGATTAGCAGCCCAAAAATACGGCAAGGCTTTAGAAAAAGAGCAAGAGGTATTAGTGAATATTGCAGACATAATTTCAAATGCATATGCGATGGAATCAGCTGTTCTTCGTACCGAGAAAGCCATTGAAAAAGCAGGTTTAGAGAAGAGTAAGCAAAAGCTTCTTTATACACAAATCTTCTGTCAGGAAGCTTTTAATAAAATTGAACAGGATGCAAAAGAAACCCTTGTGGCTGTGGAAACTGGTGATGCTTTAAGAATGATGATTTCAGCTCTGCGTAAATTCACCCGTCACACACCAATTAATGTAATCGCGAAGAAACGTGAAGCAGCTGAAAAAATAATTGAAGCAGAGCGTTTTGTTTTATAGAAAAATAAAATAATAAGGGTCTGGCACTGTTGCTTCTGGCAATTGTGTCAGACCCTATTGTTGTTGGAAACAATCATCCAAAAAAATAATTTTCTAATAAAGAAGGATTATAGGGAATATTGTCGAATTATCCATTTGGTAGCCAAAGTTATGATTACATAAAAAATTATGGTACTATTTGATTTAATATGTGAAAATATTGGAATGATAATTTTGGTGGTGAAAAAATGGCTATGACATTTTATTGGTACCCGAAATGCGGTACTTGCCGAAAAGCTAAAAAGTGGTTAGATGATCACCAATTGGCCTATGAAGCTGTACATATTGCTGATAATCCGCCTTCCCGCAGCGAGTTAGAGGACCTTTATAAAAAAAGCGGGTTGGACTTAAAGAAATTCTTTAACACGAGCGGCATGAAATACCGTGAACTCGGTTTAAAGGATAAGGTCAAATCTTCGTCTGATGACGAATTGCTTGATTTGCTGGCTACTGATGGAATGCTGATTAAGCGTCCAATCCTTACAGATGGCCAGAAGGTAACTGTAGGCTTTAAGGAAGAGGATTACGAAAAATCTTGGCTTGTATTAAAAAAGGATTGAAAAACATCGTTCTTTTTGACATGATGAAGGAAGAGATCGATTACACGATCAATTATGAAAGAATAATGGAGGGTTTAGAATGAACACACCAAATGAATTACGTTATTCAGAAGAGCATGAGTGGGTAAAAACAGAAGGCGAGCAAGTACGTATTGGAATCACTGACTTTGCTCAATCTGAGCTAGGAGACATTGTATTCGTTGAGCTTCCAGAAGTGGGAGACGAAGTAACTGCGGACGAGCCTTTCGGAAGCGTTGAGTCTGTAAAAACAGTATCTGAGCTTTATTCACCAGTAAGCGGAAAGGTTGTCGCAGTTAATGAAGATTTAAGCGATAATCCTGAGTTCGTTAATGAATCTCCATACGAAAAAGCATGGATGATCGTTGTTGAGTTATCAGATACAAATCTTGATAAATTAATGACAGCTGAACAATATGAAGCAATGGTAAAAGAAGATTAATGAATAATTAGATCTTGCATTTGGACATTTTACATAGGTCTGTTTGCAGAGAGATGAAAGGGGTTTCCGTAATGGAAGCCTCTTTTTTCTGCTTAATAAATAATAGTCCCTTTAAGTATAAAAAGCATAAAGACATGTGCCAAACTAATAATAAATATAATAAGCAGGAGTCCAACACCATAGTCAAGAATATTGAATATGGTATGGTATATATATAACTTCCTTTCAAGGAGATTTTTTAGGGGAAAACTACAACTCAGTTCAGGTGATTATAATGGATGAGGCGGTTACAGAAAAAGTAATTATTGTAGAGGGTACAACGGATAAAAGAAAGGTACAGGCGATCGTAAGTGAGCCAGTTGAGATTATTTGCACGAACGGAACGATAGGTGTCACAAAACTGGATGAATTGATTGATATGCTATATGATAAAGATGTTTTTATATTGGTTGATGCAGATGCAGCTGGGGAAAAGCTTCGGAAACAATTTAAAAGAGAATTTCCAGAGGCTGAGCACCTTTATATCGATCGTATGTATCGCGAGGTTGCTACGGCTCCGGAACATCATCTTGCTACCGTGTTATTATCGGCTAATATAGATGTATACACAGAGTTTTTGGATAAAGGATGAGAATCATTGCAGGAATGGTCACGGGAGGAATTTGAAAAGCTTATCAAGAATCACAAATCAGGTTTGGTATATCTGTATACTCCTTTATGCGGTACGTGTCAGCTAGCCAGTAAAATGTTAACAGTTATAGAACAACTGCTGCCTGATCAGCTAATTGGGAAAGCCGATTTAAACTATATGTCTGAATTCGCTGAGCAGTTAGAGGTAGAAAGTGTGCCTTGCCTCATCATGATTAAAGATGGACATATTCAGGATAAACTGTACGCTTTTCATTCCGTTCCCTATTTATTAGATAGAATAAAGAGTGTTCTTTAAAATGCCAGGTCATTTTGCCTGGTATTTTTATTTTGGTTTTATTTTCTAAACATTCACTGATTATATATTTACAAGTGCTTCCATATTTATGTATTATATTTAGGGATACGAAATATTTTTTCAAGGAGAAACTACATGACATTTTATAGAGAATGGGCAAGCCAGATTAAAGGATATAATCATAATATTAGGCAGGCCATCTGGGCAAATGTCTATACGCAGATTGGTTTTGGAATATTTATGGTTATTTACAATTTTTACATTCGGGAGTTAGGCTTTACTGAAAGATTGAATGGTCAGATTATCTCCATGACTGCATTGGCCACGGCTCTAATTCTTGTTCCTGCGGGCATTATGAGTGACCGGATGGGGAGAAAAAAAGCTATACTCTTTGGAGCAACTGGGACTGGCATTGTGCTGTTATTTCGAGGTGTCATTGAAATCCAATCACTTCTGCTTTTGTTTGCCTTTTTAACGGGAATAACGTCTGCATTTCTTCAAGTTTCGCTTATCCCTTGGCTTGCTGAGAACTCTAAGCCTGAACAGCGGGTCCATTTATTTAGTATGCATTTCGCGGTTATGACAGGAGCTAATGTTATCGGAAATTTAAGCGGCGGAATCTTAACAGATTTATTTTCATTTTTTACAACATCATTGATTAGTATTCGAATTACACTAATAATTGGGGGTATTTTCTTTCTTATAGGTGTACTTCCAGTTACACGATTTAAGGAAACTAGTTCTTCAAATGCAAAATTTCAAGAGAAGCAAACAATATATAAGAAGAAATTTTATAAAAGTGATGGCTTTAAAATGATAGGGCTTTTTGCAATTGCCCAGCTTCTCATCGGAATTGGTGCTGGATTAGTGATTCCCTATCTCAATCTATATTTTGCAGATCGTTTTTCTGCTTCCAACACAGCAATCGGTTTCATTATTTCAATGGGTCAGGCTGCAACAGCGGTTGCTATGATCATTGGACCAATTGTTGTTCGAAAGGTAGGGGAGGTGAAGGCTGTAGTCATTCTTCAACTCATGTCACTGCCATTTCTCCTTCTCACAGCTTACACGGAAAATTTATTACTAGCCGCACTCGGATTTTTATTTAGACAGGCGCTGATGAATGCGGGAAACCCCATTCAAATGTCGCTCATGATGTCTAAAGTAGGTGACTCTTATAAAGGTTTAGCGAATTCTGTAAACCAAATGGTATTTAATTTAGGGTGGGCAACAATGGGCCCTGTATCTACAGGGATTGTGATAAAGTATGGGTCCTATTGGGGATATGCGCTTGTTTTTTCTATTACTGCTTCGTTATATCTAGTAGGATCGATTTATTTTTATCTAGTATTTAAGAACCATAATAAGACAAAAAAAGCGATATCCACCGTCAATGCAGTTTAATACATGCAAATAAAAGATATATTTCTCGGGAAATGAAAGACAATGCTGAAAGTAGTCGAGGCATTGTCTTTTTTTGCTTTTATTCTGTCGAACAGAAATAAGAGGGATGTCGTTGCTTTTGTTGAATGTAGATACAGAAGAAAAAATAATATGTTCGTTTTTAGAGGTGATGGAAATGGAAAAGATGGCTGCTTCATTTATTGAAGAGGTTAAGAGTAAATCGCATTTACAGAAATTATTAGCCGATTCCTCCTTATTAATTTGTATCAAAGCCGGGGATATAGAGGTTCCGTTAAAATTTTTGGATGGCCATATTTCCATTTATCCAGATATTCAGAAACAACAATTTGATGCCATCATATCAGGATCTAAAGAAAGCATTCATGCCATTTTAACAGGAAGTGAAAAATTAAGAGAGGCAATAAGGTGGAAGAAGGTATCAGTCGACTCAACCTTCCGTAAAATATTGCTGTTAGAATCTCTTTTCTTTTTATCTAAAAAATAATTATTAAATCAGAAATTTCTAAAATATACCTTGACTGCCTAAAATCAATATGATAGTATCGCTATAATAACTTAGGTATAACAATTAAATATTCTTATCAAGAGAGGTGGAGGGACTGGCCCTACGAAGCCCGGCAACCGGTATTTACGCGGTGCCAATTCCAGCAGAGCAATTGCTCTGATAGATAAGAAGAGATGATATCAACCCTCTTCTTATGAAGAGGGTTTTTTCGACTCTTCTTTTATAAGTAAAAGAATTAGTAAATCAAACATTTGCACATGAAAAAGGGAGAGATGAAAAATGTCAGAAAAACAAAAGAACTATCGATTTGAGACATTAGGTGTACATGGGGGCCTTCAGCCGGATCCTGTAACAGGGGCAAGAGCTGTGCCAATTTACCAAAACAATGCTTATCAATTTAAAAACACAGAACATGCAGCTAATTTATTTGGCTTGAAGGAAACTGGGTATATTTATACTCGTATTCACAACCCAACTACTACAGTTTTTGAAGAAAGGGTTGCCTTGTTAGAAGGGGGAGTTGGTGCCCTAGCGGTGGCTAGCGGAATGGCCGCCATTACACTAGCCATTTTGAATATTGCTGAAGCTGGGGATGAGATTGTTTCAGCCTCGAACCTTTATGGGGGAACTTATAATCTGTTTGCTGTGACACTGCCTAAATACGGCATTAAAGTAAAATTTGTCGACCCTGAGGATCCTGAAAACTTCCGAAAAGCTATTACTGAAAAAACAAAGGCTGTCTTTGCTGAAACGATTGGAAATCCAAGCTTAAAGGTGTTAGATATTGAAAAGGTAGCGGAAATCGCACACGAGAATGGGGTTCCACTTATTATTGACAATACATTCGCGACTCCATATTTATGCAGGCCGATAGAATTTGGAGCGGATATTGTCGTCCACTCCGCTACAAAATGGCTGCTGGGAAATGGAACAACAACTGGAGGAATCATTGTAGACGGTGGAAAGTTCGATTGGAATTCTCCTAAATTCCCTGGATTCACTCAGCCAGACCCAAGCTATAATAACCTTGTGTATAGTGAGGCATTAGGTGCCGTTGCCTATATTATTAAAGCTAGAGTTCAACTTCTTAGAGACCTTGGTCCTGCATTAAGCCCGCAAAATGCCTTCCAATTTACACTTGGACTTGAAACACTTCATGTGCGGATGAAGGAGCATATTGCTAATACGAAGAAAGTGGTAGAATATTTAGAAGCTCATCCAGCAATTAATTGGGTCCTGTATCCTGGAAGTGACAATCATCCGGATAAAGCATTAGTGGATAAGTATTTGCCAAAGGGTGCAGGTTCTGTAGTCGTATTTGGTATCGAAGGCGGAAGAGAAGCTGGAGCGGCTTTCATTAATACTCTTGAGCTATGGGCACATGTTGCAAACGTTGGCGATGCGAAAAGCTTAGTTATTCACCCGGCAAGTACAACGCATCAGCAGCTTGACACAGAAGGGCTGAAGGCTGCAGGTGTTCCTGAGGATCTAGTCCGCCTATCTATCGGAATTGAAAATGTTGAGGACCTTATTGAAGATTTAGAGCAAGCAATTGAGGCAGCAACAGGCATTGCCTCGCTAACTGCAAAAGCATAATTATTTAAGGCACTAAACATAAGTAAAAAGATATATAATTCCAATATTTTACCGTTGACTCCCTCTTTATACCATGATACGATATCAATCATAATTATTGATTAGCTAAATTAGATTAAAATTTAATTGAATATAGATGTAATGCTCTTATCAAGAGAGGTGGAGGGATGTGCCCGATGAAACCCGGCAACCGTCATTTTATGAAATGGTGCCAATTCACACAAAGCAAACTTGCTTTGGAAGATGAGGGGAAGGATAAAGTCGTAATGCCTTTCTGCTCATAACAGAAAGGCATTTTCTTGTTATTTCTCTATATTCATCTATTATGATATTGTAAATGGGATTTAGAGAGGGTGAGCAGTTATGATCTCAATCAAAAATGTCCAAAAGATATTTCCTTCTAAACAAGGCCAAGTCACTGCAGTAGACAACGTGAATTTAGAAGTCAACGAAGGAGAAATCTTTGGTGTCATTGGCTATAGCGGGGCTGGAAAAAGTACATTAATTCGAATGCTAAATGGACTTGAAATTCCATCAAGCGGGAACGTTGTCGTAGCTAATAATGAAGTTTCACATATAAAAGGCAAGAGTTTAAGAAAAGCAAGACAGGATATCAGCATGATTTTCCAACATTTCAACCTGCTTTGGTCTAGAACAGTTAGACAAAATATTGCATTTCCACTTGAAATTGCTGGTGTAGCAAAAGAGGAAAGATTAAAACGAGTGGATGAACTCATTAAGCTTGTTGGGCTGGAAGGAAGAGAGAATGCCTATCCCTCTCAACTGAGCGGAGGGCAAAAACAGCGTGTCGGTATTGCTAGAGCACTGGCAAACAATCCGAAAGTGTTGTTATGTGATGAAGCCACATCTGCACTTGATCCAGAAACGACAGATTCGATTCTTGAATTATTAGTAGATATTAATGAGCGATTGGGATTAACGATTGTCCTGATTACACATGAAATGCATGTTATTCGCAAGATTTGCCATCGAGTTGCAGTGATGGAAAGCGGAAAAATAGTCGAAATTGGTCCAGTTTTAGAAGTATTTAAAAATCCGCAGGAGCCAATTACAAAGCGTTTTCTCCAGCAAGTAACGGAACCGGAGGAAACACAAGAGACGATTGAACATCTTCTTGAGAAATATCCTGAAGGTCAAGTAGTTCAGTTAACCTTTGTAGGAGATTCTACTGGACAGCCTTTAATCACTGAATTAATTCGAAAATACGATATAACTGTGAATATTTTGCAAGGGAAAATTTCACATACACAAAATGGCTCATATGGTACCCTTTTTATTCATTTGGAAGGTACTGAGTCAGAGGTTGCAAGTGCAATTGAGTTTATTGGCTTGCAGCAAGTGGGTGTGGAGGTGATTGCAAATGGCTGATTTCATTGAGATGATTAAATGGGAAAAATTAATAATTGCAACCCAAGAAACCATTTATATGACAACTATTTCAGTACTTGCAACATTTATAATAGGATTGTCACTTGGATTGCTCTTATTTTTGACAGATAAAGGTAATATGTGGGAAAATAAATTTTTCAACACGATCATTGCTGCTATAGTGAATATTTTTAGATCTATTCCCTTTATTATCTTAATTGTCTTACTTATCCCTTTTACAAAATTATTACTTGGAACTATACTTGGCGCAAACGCAGCATTGCCTGCACTAATAATAGGAGCTGCTCCTTTTTACGCAAGGATGGTTGAAATTGCATTAAGAGAAATCGATAAAGGTGTCATTGAAGCATCGCAATCGATGGGGGCTAGCCACAGCCAAATTATTTTCAAAATACTAATCCCTGAATCTTTACCGGCATTAATATCAGGTATCACAGTTACTGCTATTTCATTAGTAGGTTTTACTGCAATGGCAGGGGTCATTGGTGCAGGTGGTTTAGGACATTTCGCTTATCTTGAAGGTTTTCAGCGCAATAATTCAGTTGTTACATTAGTTGCAACCATAGCCATTCTAATAGTAGTATTTATCATCCAATTCGTTGGTGATTATTTTACAAAGAAAACAGACAAACGATAATTAAGGAGAGAAAAAAATGAAAAAAGTATTAAGTTTTTTAGTAATTGCATTACTTTCTGTCGCTTTAGCTGCTTGCGGCGGTAAAAAAGAAGAGCCTACTAGTGAAGGTGGGAATAAAAAATTAGTGGTTGGTGCTTCAGCGGTTCCACATGCAGAAATTCTTGAAGAAGCAAAACCTTTATTAGCTGAAAAGGGCATTGATTTAGAAATTAAAGTTTTTACTGATTATATTTTGCCGAATGTAACATTAAGAGATAAAGAACTTGATGCGAATTACTTCCAAACTCCTGGGTATCTTGAACTTGAAATGGAACAAAATAAAGATTATGACTTTGTAAGCGTTGGGGAAATTCATAAAGAACCAATTGGTGTTTATTCGAAGAAATATAAAAGTTTGAAAGATCTTCCAGACGGTGCCAAAATTATTATGAGTGATTCATTTAGTGACCACGGACGTATTTTACCAATTTTTGAAAGAGAAGGCGTTATTAAACTGAAAGAAGGAGTCGGAGCTTCAGCAAGAGTTGAAGACATTGTTGAAAATCCAAAGAACCTAGATTTCTCTACATTAATTGAAGCGAAATTATTAGCTACTTCGTTTGAAAGCGGAGAAGGGGATGCGGTCGTAATCAATACGAACTATGCACTAGAAGGCGATGTAAATATTAAAGAAGATGGAATAGCATTTGAGGGCAGTGATGTTGTTCCTGCAAACTTAGTTGTTGTTCGTTCTGAGGACAAAGACCGTGAAGAAATTAAGGCATTAGTGGAAGTTCTTAAGTCAAAAGAAATCCAAGACTTTATTCAAGAGAAATACCAAGGTGCCGTAACTTCAGTTCAATAATAAACATCAAAAAGCAGACACAAAGTTGTCTGCTTTTTTGGCGCTTATGATCATAAAAAAAATTGATATTTTGAGCATGATATGAATGTAAGCGTTTTAATGGCGAATTTTAAGTTCTCCGCAAAAAAAATCGTTTTATTTCGACATTGTCAATGAAAAGTCGTGGATGTAAAATCTCTATATGAATTTAAATCGCTATGTTGAAAGGATTGGTTTTTATTAACCAGCTGCACTTAAATTATACGAGCGGTATGGAGAGAGCAATGCGTGGAGCCCATGGTGTCGGATATGCATTGTATAGCCAAAAACACGATGTAAGACTGAAGGTTGAAAAAAAGCGTCAAGAAGAATATGTAAAGAGCCAGCGCATGCTCGCAGGTTTTGAAAGAAAGATTCATTCTTAAAATCAAACATATATTAATGAAGAAAAGGGGATTCAGTATTTTATACTAATCCTCTTTTTTTTTTGCAAAAGTGAAAAAAAGCATGGCAATTTCATTTATACATGAACATAATGGATAAGGGTAACATTAAAAAATGGTATCTAAAAAAGTAATTCTTTCACCATGAAAAATGGTAATAGGTTTACAACACGTACGAAGTGTTAACTTATTGAAAGAGTTGCTAATACTTTTCATTTGTTATAAGATTGTAATGAGAATAAAATGAGAATAGAGGGTTGCGGCGCTTTGCCGTAAGATAAAATCTTCTTTTATTGATGGAGGTATCGTAATGGCGGGTTCTAAATTAACAATTAATGATCTTCATGTTGAAATTGAAGGCAAAGAAATATTAAAAGGTGTAAATCTTGAAATTAAGGGTGGAGAAATCCATGCCATCATGGGACCTAACGGAACAGGAAAATCTACACTTTCCTCTGCAATTATGGGTCATCCAAAATATGAAGTAACAAAAGGAAGCGTTACTTTAGATGACGAAGATGTTCTTGAGATGGAAGTGGATGAGCGTGCGCGTGCAGGCCTATTCTTAGCTATGCAATACCCTAGTGAAATTAGTGGTGTTACTAATGCAGACTTTTTACGTTCAGCTATTAATAGCCGTCAAGAGGAAGGAAATGAAATTTCTTTAATGAAGTTCATCCGCAAAATGGACAGCCAAATGGAATTCCTTGAAATGGATCCGGATATGGCACAGCGTTATTTAAATGAAGGATTCTCTGGCGGAGAGAAGAAGCGTAATGAAATTCTACAACTTATGATGCTTGAGCCAAAATTCGCTATTCTGGATGAAATCGATTCAGGTCTTGATATTGACGCCTTAAAAGTTGTTTCTAATGGTATCAATCAAATGCGTGGAGAAAGTTTCGGTTGCTTAATTATTACACACTACCAACGTCTTCTAAACTACATCACTCCTGACCATGTACATGTTATGATGCAAGGACGCATTGTAAAATCAGGCGGTCCTGAGCTAGCACAGCGTCTTGAGGCAGAAGGATATGACTGGATTAAGAAAGAGCTAGGTATTGAAGATGAAACGGTTGGCCAAGAAGCGTAATTGTTAGGAGGATCCATTATGTCGACAGAAACAAAATTATTTGATAAGGAATACGTAAGTTCCTTTTCAAAAGATATGGGTGAACCAGCATGGCTAACAGAGTTTCGCTTGAAAGCCCTTGAAAACTCTGAAAATCTGCCAATGCCAAAACCTGATAAAACGAGTATAAAAAACTGGAACTTAACACAGTTCGAGCAGCATATTGTAGGCAGTGAAGACTATACTTCTTTAAATGAGCTTCCAGAAGATGTGAAAACATTAATAAAGCTCGAGGCTGCAGAACAAAATTTATATATTCAGCGTAACAATAGACCAACATATATTTCTGTTTCAAAAGACCTGCAGGATAAGGGTGTTATCTTTACTGACATTTTTACAGCAGCGAGAGAACATAGTGATTTACTCCAAAAGTATTTTATGACTGAGGGCGTAAAAGCAGATGAGCATAAATTAACTGCCTTGCATGCAGCCTTAGTAAATGGCGGAGTCTTCCTATACGTGCCAAAAAATGTCGAGGTTGCTGAACCAATTCAGGCAGTCTTTGTTCACGATAATGATAAGGCAACTCTTTTCAATCACGTGATTGTTGTTGCTGAGGATAATAGTTCTGTTACTTATGTTGAAAACTATGTATCCACTATGGAAGCTGCTAGCGGGGTATTTAATATAGTAACGGAGGTTCTAGCTAAGGCTGGTGCCAAAGTTCAATATGGTGCGGTTGATACACTTGCTAAAGGACTAACTGGATATGTAAACCGCCGTGGTGTTGCAGGCAGAGATGCTCGTATTGAGTGGGCTCTTGGATTAATGAATGACAGCAACACGATCTATGAAAATGTAACAAACTTAATGGGCGATGGCTCATTCGGTGATACGAAAACAGTTGTAGTTGGACGTGGAGATCAAACTCAAAACTTTACAACAAGTATTGTTCATTTTGGTAAAAATACAGAAGGCTTTATCTTGAAGCACGGTGTGATGAAGGATTCTGCTACATCTATCTTTAACGGTATTGGAAAAATCGAGCACGGCGCATCTAAATCTAATGCGGTACAAGAATCTCGCGTTTTAATGCTAAATGAAAAGGCACGTGGAGATGCGAACCCAATTCTATTAATTGATGAAGATGATGTAACAGCAGGGCACGCAGCATCTGTTGGACGTGTAGATCCGCTTCAACTCTATTATTTAATGAGCCGCGGAATTCCAAAGACTGAAGCAGAGCGACTTGTTATTCATGGATTCCTTGCACCGGTCGTAAATGCACTTCCGATTGAAGGAGTTAGCAAGCAGCTTGTGGAAGTTATTGAAAGGAAAGTAAGATAATGAATATCCAGGATATTCGCAAACAATTTCCAATTTTACATCAGGAAGTCAATGGGAACCCGCTTGTTTATCTGGACAGTGCCGCAACATCACAAAAGCCTGTTCAAGTCATTGAAGCGGTAGATAAATATTATCGTGAATATAACTCAAATGTGCACAGAGGCGTTCATACGCTTGGAACGAGAGCGACTGACGGCTATGAAGGTGCTAGAGAAAAGGTACGAAAATTTATCAATGCGAAATCAACGGAAGAAATTATTTTTACTAGAGGAACAACAACAGCCCTTAACTTAGTTGCTTCAAGTTACGCGAGAGCAAACCTTAAAGAGGGCGATGAAATTGTTATCTCATATATGGAGCATCATAGTAATATCATTCCTTGGCAGCAAGTTGCGAAACATACGGGTGCCGTTCTGAAGTATATACCTCTTCAGGAGGATGAAACGATTTCTCTCGATGATGTGAGAGAACTTGTTACTAGCAATACTAAGATCGTATCGATTATGCATGTTTCCAATGTACTAGGTGTTGTGAACCCAGTTAAAGAAATTGCGAAAATTGCTCATGAAAATGGAGCAGTCATGGTTGTGGATGGCGCTCAAAGTGCACCCCATTTAAAAGTGGATGTCCAAGATTTAGACTGTGATTTCTTTGCTTTATCAGGTCATAAAATGTGCGGCCCGACAGGCATTGGCGTTCTTTATGGCAAAAAGCAGTTTCTTGAGAGTATGGAACCGATTGAATTCGGCGGGGAAATGATTGATTTTGTCGGATTATACGAATCTTCTTGGAAAGAGCTCCCTTGGAAGTTTGAAGGTGGCACGCCAATTATTGCTGGAGCAATTGGACTAGGGGCAGCTATTGATTTCCTACAAGAGATTGGTTTAGAACATATTGAGGCTCATGAGCATAAGCTTGCTGCTTATGCACTGGAAAAAATGTCACAGGTTGAAGGCATCACGATTTACGGACCGAAAGATGCATCAAAACGTACGGGTGTAGTTACTTTTAACCTTGATGATGTTCACCCTCATGACGTTGCAACTGTATTGGATGCTGAAGGAATTGCTGTCCGTGCTGGCCATCATTGTGCACAGCCGCTAATGAAATGGCTGAAAGCTTCGGCGACAGCGCGAGCAAGCTTCTATCTGTACAATACAGAAGAAGAGATTGATAAGCTTGTTAAAGGGCTTGTCAAAACAAAGGAGTATTTCAGCGATGTCTTCTAATAATTTAGATACTCTATACAGACAAGTAATCATGGACCATTACAAAAATCCCCGTAATAGAGGGGTCCTAGAAGATGATAGCTTAACGATTAATATGAATAACCCGACATGCGGGGACCGTATTCAATTGACGTTAAAGCTTGATGAGGGAAAAGTAGTGGATGCGAAATTTGAAGGGGAAGGCTGCTCGATTTCCATGTCTTCTGCTTCCATGATGACTCAAGCAATAAAAGGCCTTAACATTGATGATGCATTGAAGCTTTCAGAGGTTTTCTCACATATTATGCAGGGAAAAGAGTATGATGTTGATTTAGACCTCGGAGATATCGAAGCTTTGCAGGGTGTTGCCAAATTCCCAGCGCGAATTAAGTGTGCAACACTAGCATGGAAGGCAATGGAAAAAGGCCTGAAAGAATAATTGAAATAACCGTTAATCTAATGCTGTCTTGGGCTTAAAATATATTTGCGATAGGGGACCGATCTCTCCTTTTGCAACGAATGGAGGAATACGACGATGGCAAAAAAGATGCCTGAAATCGGCGATTATAAATATGGTTTTGCCGACAAAGACGTTTCCATTTTCCGATCAAAACGCGGACTGACTAAAGAAATTGTTGAAGAAATCTCTAAGATGAAGGAAGAGCCACAATGGATGCTTGACTTCCGTTTGAAATCTTTAGAGCATTTCTACAGCATGCCAATGCCGCAGTGGGGCGGAGATTTAGCGTCATTAAACTTTGATGAAATTACGTACTATGTAAAACCATCTGAGAAAACAGAGCGTTCTTGGGATGAAGTTCCTGAAGAAATCAAGCAAACGTTTGATAAGCTTGGTATTCCAGAAGCAGAACAAAAGTATTTAGCAGGGGTTTCTGCTCAATACGAATCAGAGGTTGTTTACCATAACATGCAGGAAGATCTTGTAGCACAAGGAATCGTATTTAAAGATACAGATTCTGCTCTTCGTGAAAATGAAGATATTTTCCGTGAGCACTGGGCGAAGGTTATTCCTCCGACAGACAATAAGTTTGCTGCACTAAACTCTGCTGTTTGGTCTGGCGGTTCCTTCATCTACGTTCCAAAAGGAATTAAGGTTGAAACGCCATTACAGGCTTATTTCCGCATCAACTCTGAAAACATGGGGCAATTTGAGCGTACATTAATTATTGTTGATGAAGGCGCACATGTTCACTATGTAGAAGGCTGTACAGCTCCGGTTTATACAACTAACTCTCTTCACAGTGCAGTTGTAGAAATCATCATTAAGAAGGATGCATATTGCCGCTATACAACGATCCAAAACTGGGCTAACAACGTATATAACCTTGTTACTAAGCGGGCTGTTTGTGAAGCGAACGCAACAATGGAATGGATCGACGGCAATATCGGTTCTAAATTAACAATGAAATACCCAGCTGTTATTTTAAAAGGAGAAGGCGCTCGCGGTATGACTCTTTCCATCGCATTAGCAGGTAAAGGTCAGCACCAGGACGCAGGGGCAAAAATGATTCACCTTGCACCTAACACTTCTTCTACGATCGTATCGAAATCGATCTCTAAGCAAGGCGGTAAAGTAACATACCGCGGAATCGTCCAATTCGGTCGTAAAGCGGATGGAGCGCGTGCCAATATCGAGTGTGATACGTTAATCATGGATAATCAATCAACTTCTGATACAATTCCATATAATGAAATCATGAATGATAACATCTCTTTAGAGCACGAAGCGAAGGTTTCCAAAGTTTCTGAAGAGCAATTATTCTACCTTATGAGCCGCGGCATTTCCGAGGAAGAAGCAACAGAAATGATCGTAATGGGCTTCATCGAGCCATTTACGAAAGAGCTTCCAATGGAATACGCTGTTGAAATGAACCGCTTGATTAAGTTCGAGATGGAAGGTTCTATCGGTTAATATAATACGAAAATCCGCTTGTCTTCATTGGCAGGCGGATTTTTTTAACTCCTAGTAAAGAATGCTTATACATTTACCGAAAGGGTCAAAAGTGAGCCCAAATGGTAAAAGGGAAGCTTGTTCATTTACCGCAAAGGAAAAAAAGGGAACCCAAATGGTAAAAGCAAAGCTTGTTCATTTACCAAAAAGGAAAAAAGGGAGTCCAAACGGTAATAGTAAAGCTTGTTCATTAACCGAAAAGGAAAAAAGGAAGCCCAAACGGTAAAAGCAAAGCCTGTTCATTTACCGAAAAAGATAAAAGGAAGCCTTAACGGTAAAAACAAAGCTTGTTCATTTACTAAAATAGGAAAGAAACAGTTCAAGTATGCTAATATGTTCACAAGGAGGTGCCCCTATGATTCTAATCGGTTTAACAGGATGGGGAGATCATGATAGCTTATATACTCAAAATATTTCTCCACGGGATAAATTAAAGGAATATAGCGGTTATTTTCCTACAGTGGAAGTGGATGCATCATTCTATGCCATACAGCCAAAAAGAAATTCAGAGAGATGGGTGAAAAATACTCCTGATACTTTTCAGTTTATTGTTAAAGCTTACCAGGGAATGACTGGTCATGAAAGAGGGGAAATTCCTTTTCAAGATAAGGATGAAATGTTTGCCGCTTTTAAAGACTCTTTACAGCCATATATAGAAGGAAATAAATTAGCGATGATCCTTTTTCAATTTCCTCCTTGGTTCGACTGTAGGAAGCAGAATGTAGACTATTTGCGCTGGTGTAAAGAAAAGATGGGGGATCTCCCATGTGCACTAGAATTCAGGCACCAGTCATGGTTTAAACCCGAGTACAAGGAAAAAACGATTCAATTTATCAAGGAAGAAAATTGGATCCATTCTATTTGTGATGAACCTCAGGCTGGAGAGGGCTCTGTACCAACTGTGTTAGAAACGGCTAATAATGAGAAAGTGCTCATTCGCTTTCATGGCAGGAATGTTCACGGCTGGCTTAAGAAAAATGCTGATAACTGGCGGGAAGTCAGATATTTATATCGCTATAGCCATCAAGAGCTTTCTGAATGGGTTAAGCACCTCAAGAATTTGGAAGAAGCCTGCAAAAAGGTATATGTCGTTTTTAATAATAATTCTGGCGGAGACGCAGCGGACAATGCCTTGCAGCTAATTGATTTATTGAATATAGAATATAAGGACTTAGCCCCACGTCAATTAAACCTTTTTTAGCTGACCGCCAAGTAAATTTTTTCCACAAACTAGTCTAGCAATTAATACACGCTTTCCCTTAGCCGTGCATACTTTGTTATGGGAAGGGAAAGGAGTGTTTATTTCATTGATTGATTTAAAGCCGATAGACATTCAGGGACACTCATTTCTAGGTGTCTCGGTGCAGTTGCCAAAAACAAATTTACTTGTTGTGACAAACGAAAAAGGATATATTATGTGCGGTGCTCTTGATGTCGCATTATTAAATGAGAAGCTTAAAGACCGGAAAGTCATTGCAGGAAGAGCAGTAGGTGTGAAAACAATCGATCAGCTTCTTAATGCCCCACTTGAATCAGTCACATATGAAGCCGAAGCTTTAGGCATCCATAAAGGGATGGTTGGAAGAGAAGCACTATTGAAGATGATTTAGGCATCCTGTTGAGGGTGCCTCTTTTTTGACTAATTTATGAACTAGCTCCCGTTTTTTTATAAAAAAAAGGGACCTTTGTAGGTTGAAATATCTGTACTTGAAAGGTTAATGTAGAAATAATAGGAAAAATGTCGCAAAAAGTAGAAAAATATTCTAATAATACATGCAAGATAATGGAACTTCACAATGAAAAGGTGTATTTCATGAGACTAGTCACAACAACTTCAGTCGAGGCCGGTACAGTCCTTGCAAAAGCTATTTACAATGAAAAGGGTCAAGTATTATTAAATGAAGGAATAACATTAAAAGAATCATTGATTCAGCGCCTTCAGGATTTAGGCATTAGTTATATTTTTATTAAAGAAAACGGAACAGAGGATATAGAGTATAACGGAAGCATATCAGATACTATACGTCTGGAAGCTATTCAAACGATCAGCAGCACGTTTGAGGAAATTCAAAGAGACCCGAGCCTTACAGGTTCATATGTTGTTGACAAGGCATCAAAGCGATTATCTGGCATCATCCGTAGTCTTTTAACAGAAATAAAGGAGAAAAAGGAATTACTTAATCTTCTTTCAGATGCATTTACACATGATAATTATATATTTATCCATTCATTAAATGTCACTCTTTATTCCTTAGCGATTGGAATGGAATTAAAGCTAACGACTAAGGAGCTTGAAACTTTAGGTCTTGGGGCGATTTTCCATGATATTGGAAAGCTCAAAGTCCCGTTAGAAATCCTCTTGAAACCTGAAAAGCTCTCGGATCATGAGTATGAGACTATTAAAAAGCACGCAGAGGAAGGATTTGAAATTTTAAGAAAGGTACATACCATCCCGCTATTAGTAGCGCATTGTGCCTATCAGCATCATGAACGAATGAATGGGACAGGTTATCCAAGAGGTTTGCTAGGACCGGACATTCATTATTTTGGAAAAATAATTGCTGTAGCAGATGTGTTTGATGCAGTCACCTCTAATCGAGTTTATAGAAAAGCGATGCTCCCAAGTGAAGCGCTCGAAATCCTTTATGCTGGTTCGGGGGCATTATTTGATCAAAAGGTGATTGAAGCCTTTCGACTAGCGGTTGCTATTTATCCAGTTGGTTTATCGGTCGTTCTAAATGATGGACGAAAAGGAATTGTTTCCAGCCAAAATACTGGATTAGGCGACCGCCCTCATATTAGAATCATGGAGCATCATGGTGAAAAAGTAATTCCTTATGAGATTGATTTAAAGCAGGAGTTGAACGTAATTATTATTAGCTGTGATACTGCTTTTAATTAATCAACTCGAAACAGAGATGCTATTTTGATATATTTGTAGAGACAATCTACTAAACCATCTCAAGTCCGGGTGAGGTAGAGATGCCAAATTTAAGAGTTCCTGTAGGTTGAATCAGCAATTTTTTTAATAGCTGATTCACATACAAAAATTTATCATTCTGTTAAGGAGATTTTAGTTGCCGAAAAAACAGAAAAACCTTGCGTTGTAAATTGAA